>CAZHGG010000017.1:0-20408 GCA_964531755.1 uncultured Polyangiaceae bacterium | reverse complement strand
GTGCAGCGGCCATCGGGGGCGGCGCGAGACCATCCTCCCTTGGTACTCGACCTTGCGCGGTTTGTCGTGAGCGGACCGCGTGCGCGGGGCGCGACGCTCGGCGGCGGCTCGGCTATGGTGGAGAGGAGGTTCTCAGCTCCATGTCGTCTAGCGCTCTCTCCCGCGCGGCGGTCGCGCGGTCGCACGCCCCGCGGGCCTCGCGGCTGTCTCGGCTCTCCCTCGGCCTGCTCGGCCTCCTCGGCGCGCTCGGCGTCGTCGCGCTCGCGGGCTGCGACTTCGGCACGCTCGACTCGCTCTCCACGGACGTGGCCGGCCAGGGCGGCTCGGAGCTCAGCGTGCTCTCGCGAGGGCTCCTCTCGAAGTACGAGGCTGGCAGCGACGCCGACTACAAGGCGCTGCTCCGCGACGTCGAGGGCGTCATGCAGCGGGCGATCGACGGGAACGGCGGCGACTCCAACCTGAAGCTGGAGCCGCTCAGGGCGGCCGACGTGGCCGACCTCGGCCTCCCCGCGCGGGACGTCTCCACCGCGCAGGGCATGATCATCCTCACCGAGCTGCCGTGCACGCTCGCTCAGGTGGAGAAGCTCGCGGCCGCCAAGAACCAGCCCGAGCTCTTCCCGAAGACCTACGACAACTACCTCCGCACCTACACGTCGAGCTCGGAGGATTACTTCACCCGAAAGGTGAAGACCCTCACCTGGACGACCGATCTGACCGCGACCGTGCTCTCGCGTCAGTACCAGAGCGATCTCCGCGGCGGCGCGCGGTTCGTCCCGGGCGCGAGCCCCACGGGGGGCGACGTGGTGCTCTCCCGCACCGTGCTCGTGAAGCCGGCCCGGTTCCTCAAGGGCAACGACGCGCAGTTCAACCAGGACTACCAAATCGAGGCGTTCTACGAGCGCGCGGCTGGCAGGACGGTGCACGTGTACGCGCTGTGGCGGGAGTTCATCGTGGGCAGCATCTCCTCAGCCGACGATCTCTACATTTCGATCATCCTCGGCAACCTGAAGGACTTCGACGTGCGCGTGGGCAAGATCTGCAAAGAGGGCACTCCGGTCCCCGACGTGCGCTGAGACGTCGACGCGTCGGCGACCTCAGAAGAACTGATACACGCCGAAGCTGGGCGACACCTTGAACGGGCTCTCCACGGGCACCGCCGCGTCGAGCCGGAGGCCCGTGCCGACGAACTTGGGTATCAGGAGGCGCACGCCGAGGCCGCCGGAGAGCGCGCCGCGCCGCGCGCCCTCTTCGGTGCGCCACACCATGCCGTCGACGAAGCCGGTGGGCATCACGGCGAACCACGTGGAGTCGAACGCCACCACGCGGAGCTCGACGTTGGCGAGCGCGAGCGCGCGCGCGGCGGCGTGGTTGTCGGGGAAGCCGCGCACGAGGTCGAGCCCGCCGGCGTACACGAGGAGGTGGCGCGGCACCTGGGAGACCCCGGCCGCGCGCACGCGCACCGCGACGTTCGCGCGCGAGCCCACGAGCGCGAAGAGGAGCGCCTCGAGCTGCCCCTGCGCGAACTGCGAGCCCGGGCCGCCGACGGGGAGGCCGAGGCCGGGCTTCAGCTCGAGGGTCGCGCCGGTCTGTCGGAGCCGGACCGTGTCGACGCGACCCACGCGGAACAACGGTTCGAAGAGCGCCGTCTCGGTGGGCGCGGGGAGGTCGGCGGGGGGCTCGAGCGGCGGCAGGAAGCGGTCCGCGAAGACGCTCGCGCGGAGCCCCACCCGCACGCGGTCGCTGAGGAACAGCCGCGAGAGCTCGACCGCGCCGAGGGTGCGCTGGTCGGAGAAACGCGGGCGCGGGCGCACGAGGCGCTCGAGCTGCACGGTGAGCTCCATGCGGCGGTGGAAGAGCCGCGGGTCGCGGAGGATCACCTGCCCGCCGTGGAAGCCGTCGAAGAACTGGTACTGCGCCTGCGCCTCGAGGAAGCGCCCTGCCACGTTGTTGTCCGCCGCGCCAATACGGAAGAAGAAGGCGTCGCCGCCCGAGCCGTAGCCGAGCAGCGGGTTGAGGGTCCAGCGGTCCTCGAGGTCGAGCGCGAGCACGGTGCGCCCGGCGCGGCGCTCCACGCGCCCGCGCACCTTGGAGAAGATCGTCGTGTTCCAGAGGCGCTTGATGGCCAGATCGAGCGCCGCGCGCCCGACCACCTGCCCGGCCTCGAAGCCGAGCTCGCGCAGCACGACGAACTCCTGCGTGCGGATGAGGCCGCGCACCTCGACGGCGTCGATGCGCGCGGGCAGCCGGACGTCGGGCGAGACCTCGATCTCGTTGTTCGCCTCGCTCTTGTCGGACTCCGCCTCGGCGCGCGCGGGCGGTGCGAGCGCCACGACGACGAGCGCGAGCGCGAGCGCGCAGGCCCGAGCGCGGCGGCGCGTCATTCGACCGACACGTCCACGATCGCGCGGAAGAGCGCGCGGAGCCCTCGCTGCAGGTTCACGACGCTGAGCCGCTCGTTCTTCCCGTGGTACCCGAGCAGCTCCTCCTTCTCGACCTCGAAGGGCATGAACCCGAACGCGTGCACACCCTTGTCCCGGAGGTAGAGGGAGTCGGTGTAGCCGGGCGAGAGCGCGGGCCCGGCGACCACGTGGGCGCGGCCGCCGATCGCGTGCCGGGCGAGCGCCTCGAAGAAGGGGTCTTGCCACGTGTTCCCGCGCGAGGCGGCGCTGTCGAGCACCTCGAACGTGACCTGCGGATCGGCGACGATCGTCTTGAGCTCGCCCAGAAACCCCGAGGGCGACGTGCCCGGGAGGAGGCGACAGTCGAGGATCGCGGAGACCTGGGAGGGGATGACGTTCGGCTCGTTTCGGCCCTCGAAGCCCGTCACGTTCACGGTGTTGAACAGCGTGGCGCGGGCCGGCGGGTTCGCGAGGAGCTTGCCGAGCACGAGCTGCCGCACGAGGAACGGGCGGCGGAGCACCTGCCCCGTGACGCCGCCGGTGTCGTAGCCCGCGCGCGCGGCGAGCTCGTAGATCGCCGGGTCGATCACCGGCGCCGGGTCGCGCTTGGAGAGCTTGTCGAGGGCCGCGAGGAGCCGCTCGGGGGCCCGCCCGGGCACCGGCGTGGAGCCGTGCCCCGCCTCGCCGTGCGCGGTCATCTTCACCCACAGAGTGCCCTTCTCGGCGACCGATATCGGATAGACGGTCTGCCCCTCGAGGAGCAGATCCTTGATGCCTATTCCGCCCTCGTTCACGGACTGCGAGCAGCCGAGCTTGTCCCAGTGTTTGTCGACGAGGAAGCGAATTCCGCCGCTGTCGGTCTCCTCGGCGGCCACGGCGACGAGCACGACGCTCCGTCGGAGCGGCGCCTTGATGCGCTTGAGCCACACGAGGCTCATGAGCTCGACCGCGCCGAGGCTCTTCATGTCGAGCGCGCCGCGTCCCCAGATGTAGCCGTCAGCGACGGCGCCGGAGAGGGGTCCCCGCCCCGGCTTCCACGTGGCCGCCTCGGCCGTGACGACGTCGAGGTGCGACACGAGGCAGAGCGGCGGCTCCTTGCCGGAGCCCTCGAGGCGCGCGATGAGGTTGCCGCGGCCCGGCGCGTACTCGAGGATCTCGTAGGGGATCCCCTCGGCCGCGAGGAGCTTGCCGAGGTGCTCGGCGCCGCGGGTCTCGTTCCCTGGTGGGTTCGTGGTGTCGACCTTGAGGTACTCGGAGAGCACGGTCACGATCTCGGCGTCGGCGCGCGCCCAGTCGACCTTCGCGTAGTACGGGACCGCGTGGGCGGGGGAAGGCGGGAGCTTCGCCTCGGGCAGCGCGCAGTCGAACAGGAGCAGCGAGAGGGCGGCGAGGCCCGCGAGCGGCAGGAGGCGCGCGAGGCGCGCGAGGCGCGACAGACCCGAGCGACGGCGTGGGGCGGCCATGAGCGCCTACGCTACACCACCGGTCGGGCCTCCCGGGGGGCGCATCTTGCCGTCCACGATCTCCAGGCGGCGATCGCAGCGGGCGGCGATGCCCGGGTCGTGGGTGACGACCAGGAAGGCCGTGCCGAGCTCGCGGTTGAACCGCCGCATGAGCGACAAGACCTCCGCCGAAGACTCGGTGTCGAGGTTCCCGGTCGGCTCGTCGGCCAGCACGAGCGCCGGCTGGTGCACCAGCGCGCGCGCCACCGCCACGCGCTGGGCCTGCCCCCCCGAGAGCTGGGTGGCCTTGTAGTCGACGCGATCGCCGAGCCCCACCTCGCGGAGCAGGGCCGTCGCCCGCTCACGGGCGCCGGGCGGCGGCGCGCCGCGCTGGCCCCACGCCGGCAGCATCACGTTCTCGAGCGAGGTGAAGGCGGGCAAGAGGTGGTGAAACTGAAAGATGAAGCCGAGCTTCAGGCCGCGGAGCGCGGTGAGCCCGGCGTCGTCGAGCGCCGAGGTGTCGACGCCGTCGATCACGACCCGGCCCGAGGTCGGCCGATCGAGGAGGCCCGCGAGGTTGAGCAGGGTGCTCTTGCCGGACCCGGAGGGCCCCATGAGCGCGACCACCTCGCCGGCGCCGACCGCCATGTCCACGCCATGGAGCACCCGCGCGGCGGGCCCGAAGTCCTTCACGACGCCCTCGACCCGCAGCGCGTCAGCCATGGCGGATCGCCGTCGCGGGGTCCATCTTGGCCGCGCGGCGCGCGGGCAGCACAGCGGACAGGAGCCCGACGCCCGTGGCCATCAGCGTCGCGCCGAGGAAGAGGACGGCCGTGAGCGAGATGGGAAAGCGGGGCGCGCCGCCGGGGTCGACGGCCAGCCGCGCGAACGAGAGCGCGAAGGCCGCGCCCAGCGCCGAGCCGACCACCGAGCCCGCGAGGCCGAGCAGGCCGCCCTGGATGAGGAAGATCCGCAGCACGCGCCGCGCGGGGGTACCGACCGCGCGTAAGATCCCGATCTCACGCGACTTTTGAACGACCGAGACGATGAGCACGCTCGCGATCCCGAGGGCGACCGCGAGCACCACGAAGAACTGGATGAGCAGCTTCGAGCTGCTCTGCGCCGAGAGGCCCGCGAGCAGCTCGGCGTTGAGCGACATCCAGCTCTCCACGAGCAGCGGGTGGCTGCCGCGCACGTCCGTCGCGACGCGCTCGGCGTCGAAGACGTCCCGGACCTTGAGGTCCAGGGTGGTCGCGCCGCCCGGCAGCGCGTAGAGGGACTGCGCCTGGCGGAGCGAGGTGAGCATCCACGTGCTGTCGACGCCCTTGTTGCCGACCTCGAAGATGCCGCCCACGGTGACGGTGTCGTCGACGCCCTCGGGGGTGACGACGCGGAGCTTCTCGCCCACCGACACGCCGAGGTCGGCCGCGAGCGCGCTGCCGAGGACCACGGTCGCGCCCGCGAGCTCGAAGCGGCCGGCGCGGAGTCGCCTCTGCACGTCGATGATCGCCCCGAAGCGCTCGGGATCGACGCCCCGCACGACGACGGGGCGCTTCGCGAGGCCTCGCTCGGCGAAGCCCGCGCCGGTCACCGACGGCGACACGGCGACGACGCCGGGGACGCGCTCGAGGTCGTGCATCACGGCGGGCCACTGGTCGATCGAGCGGAGCCGCTGGGGGGCCTTCTGCACCGCCCGGGCGATCGCGCGCCCCTCCGAGGGCTCCACGAGCGGGCGCGCGCGCTCCTCGGGGACGCGCACCGTCACGTGAGGCTGCGAGCCGAGGGTCTTGTCGATGAGGCTCGCCTGGAGGCCCGAGATGAGCGCCGAGAGGAACACGACCACGCTCACGCCCACCGACACCGCGGCGAGGATGAGCCCGGTCTGCGCGCGCTCCTCGCGCAGGTAGCGCAGGGCGACGAACCACTCGAACGGGAGGGCCGCCACCGCTAGCGCTCCGCTCGCTCTCGCGCCCGCACGCGGCGCCCGGGCTCGATGAGGCGGCCGTCGGGGAGGATGACCTCGTCGCCCTCGGCGAGCCCGCTCGTGATCTCCGTGGTGCCGTCGGCGCCTTGGCCGCGGATCCCGAGCTTCACGGCGCGCCGGGCCGCCTTCCCGCCCTCGATCACCAACACCCAGGGGCTCGGCGTCGCGCCACCTCGCACGGCGTCGGTCGGCACGACGAGCGCGGCCTTCTTCGAGGCGACGAGCAGGTCGATCGACACCGTCATGTCCGGGCGCAGGTACGCCGGGGGCTTCGCGACGGCGAGGCGCACCTCGACCGTGCCCCGCTGGGGATCGATCGACGGCGCGAGCGAGCTCACCTGCGCGTCGAACACCTCGTTCGGGAACGCGTCGGCGGACGCGAGCGCCTTCTGCCCGACGGCGATGGTCGAGAGGTTGCGCTCGTCGGCGTGGAACGCGAGCTCCACGTCGCCGTCGACGCCGATGACCAGCAGCGTGCGCCCCGGCTGCACCACGTCGCCCGGCTCCACGCTCCGCGACAGCACCGTGCCCGCGCTGGTCGCCACCATGCGGGTCTGCCCGAGGCGCACCTCCGCGCCGGTGCGCTGGGCCTCGGCCTGGAGCAGCGCGCCGAGCGCGACCCGTGAGTCGGCCCCCATCGGCGCGGACGCGACCTGCTGCGCCTCCGCGGCGTTCTTGCGGGCGCGGGCCAGGTCGAGCGCCCGCTGGGCGGTCTCGAGCTCGGTGCGCGGCACGGCGCCGGACGCGACGAGCGTGGTGGTGCGCGCGAGGTCGGCCTCGGCCTTCGCGACGTTCGTCTGCGCTTGGCTGAGCTCCTGGCTCGCCACGCTGGCGCCCCCGTGCGGGAGCTGCGCGACCCGCGCGCGCGCCTGCTCGACGGCCGCCGCCGCCGGCGCGCGGCTCGCGCGGGCCTCCGCGTCGTCGGTCTGCACGAGGAGGCTGCCCGCCTCGACGTGCTGCCCGAGGGCGGCGCCGACGGCGACCACGAGCCCTGGCGAGGTCGCCGAGACGTTGACGCGCGCCGGGGCGAGCGCGCGCCCGCTCGCCACGATGCGGTGGTCGAGATCGCTCCGCGCCACGCGCGCCGACGGCACCTCCGGCCCCCGGGCGCGGAGGGCGAGGCCCCCGCCGAGCAGCAGCGCGAACGCGCCGGCGGCGACGAGACGTATGGGGAACGCCATGGGGCGTTGCGTAGCACGCGGCGCGCGCGATCCCGCGCCGGTTTGTTTCCCTTCCGTGGCCACGAAGTGTGAGCGATCATGGGGGGGTGTCGGATGACGAGACCCACGGCCCGACCCCGAGGCCCTTCCCGCCGTTCCCCTCGATCAAGGCGCCCCCGCCGGGGCGGGGCGTCGACCCGCGGCAGGCCCATGCGCTGAAGCTCGACGAGGGGCTCGCAGGCAGGCTGCCCACCGCGGTCGACACCGGCGTGGGGTTCCGCGCGTCGTGCGTCGATCTGGGCGAGCTCAAGGAGCTCATCGAGACCGGCACGCGCCGGCTGACGCTCGGGCAGCTCCAGTCCCGCTGGGACGACGACGTCCGAGGCTTCATCCACTCGGTCGTGACGAGCTGGGTGCAGCGCCCGCGCGACATCGCCGGGGAGCTGCTCGCCGACCGGGTGCGCGTGCGCTTCGTCACCCAAGACGACCACGGCGAGTACTCGTACGCGTTCGACGTCTTCCCGAGGAGCCCATGAGCGCCCCGGCCGCGCTCGGGGCGGCTGAGCTCGCCCTGCTGCGCGAGGTGCGCCTCTCGGACGAGGACCACGGCGGGCTCGACGCGCGCGAGCTCTCGCGCGACGAGTACGACGCGATGGACCGGCTCTGCGCGCTTGGGCTCGTCGAGGCGATCGGCGAGTACGGCGAGGCGCCCGACGGCGAAGAGGACGAGCGCGAGGCCGGCGACGTCGAGGTCGTCTACCGGGTCACAGGCGCCGGCGTGTCCGCGCTCGCGGACGCCGGCTGAGGCGCGGTCAGTCGCGCGCCGCGGCGTCTTTGGCGGGCGTCGCGTCGGCCGCCGCGTCGGCCGCCGCGTCCCCGGCGTCCGCGCCCCCGGGGGGCGCGGCCTTGCAGAGCGCCAGGCACGCGTCCTTCTTGGCCACGCACGCCTCGTCGCTCGTCGCCGACTCGGCCGACTCGTGGCACTCGTGGATCTCGCCGGTGCCCGGATCGACGGGGTGGCACGCGTCGACGATCGCGAGGCACGTGGGGAACGAGGTCCCGTCATGCGCGTGGTCAGAGCACGCCGCGGAGGCGACGAGGACCGCGGCGGCCGTGGCCAAGAGGGCCGAGCGGAGCGAGGCGAGGGAGAGGCGCGAGGCGCGCGAGGCGCGGAGGGGCGAGGTCATCCCTCCGGAGTAACCCCCACGCGCCCACCTGCCCATGCGACCCATCGTCGCAGGGGATTCATGCAGACTGCACGTAGTGCTACTTGAGGAGCCAGCCGAAGAGGAGCTGCTTGGTCGCCTGGCGCGACACCTGCGCGATGCTGTCCACGAGGGGGATCTCCTTCGGGCACACCTCGACGCAGTTCTGCGCCTTGCCGCAGTCGGCCACGCCGCCCTCGCCCATGAGGGTCTCGAGGCGCTCGGCCGCGTGCATCTTGCCGCTCGGGTGCAGGTTGAAGAGGCGCACCTGGCTGATGGCAGAGGGGCCGATGAAGCTCGACCCGTCGTTCACCTGCGGGCACGCCTCCATGCAGCAGCCGCACGTCATGCAGCGCGACAGGGGGTAGGCTTCCTCCTGGTTCTCGGGCGACTGACGCGGCGCCGGGCCGAGCTCGTGCGAGCCGTCCAGGTTGATCCACGCCTTCACCTTCTTCAGGTCGTTGAACATGCGGCTGCGGTCGACGACGAGGTCGCGCACGAGCGGGAACTTGGTCATCGGCGCGAGATCGATGGGCTCGCCGTTCGGGGAGATCTGGTCGATGAGCGCGGTGCACGACTGGCGCACCTTCCCGTTCACCAACATGGTGCACGCGCCGCACACCTCCTCGAGGCACACGGACTCCCACACCACGGGCGCCACGGTCTTGCCCTCGATCGTGACCGGGTTCCGCTGGATCTCCATCAGCGTGCTGATGACGTTCATCTGCGGGTGCCACTCGACGTCGAACTCCTCGACGCGCTTGGTCTCGGGGGAGTGCGGGCCGTCTTGGCGGTGGACGCGCACGCGCTGGGTCTTTGCGGACTTGTTCGTTGCCATCGTGGTTCTCCTCAGGCGCTCGCGCCTGCGTCCTTTGCGGCGTCCTTCGGCTCGCCCTTCTCCCCGGTCGCGCCGGTCGCGGCGGCGCTGGCCGCGCCCGCGGTCTCGTATTTGCGCGCGCGCGGCGTGACGAGCGAGATGTCGACCTCGTCGGTGATGTGCAGGCTCTTGCCGAGCAGGTTGTAGTCGATCGACCGGACGAAGTTGACCTCGCTCTTGCCGCCGTCGCCCTCCTTGTAGAGGGCCATCGTCGTGCGGAGCCAGTTCTCGTCGTCGCGGGTCTTGAAGGCGGGCTTGAAGTGGGCGCCGCGCGACTCGTCGCGGTTCTTCGCGCCCGTGGCGATGACCCGCGCGATGACCAGCATGTTCTTCAGGTGCCGCACGAACTGCGCGCCCTGGTTGGCGCGCGGGCTCGTGTCGGTCACGCCGATGTTCAGGTAGCGCTCCTCGAGCTCTCCCACCTTCTCGAGCACCTTCTCGAGCACGTCGTTGTGCCGCTCGATGGTGACGTCGCGGAGCATGGTGTCGCCGAGCTCCTTGTGGAGCACGTACGCGTTCTCCTTGCCGTCCATCTTGAGCACGGCGTCGTAGCTCTTCTGCTCGCGCTTCTCGGCCTGCTCGAACACGGACGACGAGACGTCCCACGAGCTCTTCTGGAGGTTCGCCCGGTAGGTGGCCATGGCCGGCCCGGTGACGAGGCCCGCGTAGATGCACGAGAGCAGCGAGTTGGCGCCGAGGCGGTTGGCGCCGTGGTACTGGTAGTCGCACTCGCCGGCCGCGTAGAGGCCCTCGATGTTCGTCGCCTGGTTGCGGGGCGAGCCCTTCACGAGGCCGCCGTCGGCGGCGCGCTCGAAATCGACCCACAGGCCGCCCATCGAGTAGTGCACGGCCGGGAACACACGCATGGGGTTGTGGTACGGGTCCTCCCCCACGAATTTCTCGTAGATCTCTAGGATTCCCGCGAGCTTACGACGCAGCGTCGCCTCCGGGATGTGGGTGAGATCGAGGTAGACCTCGTTCTCGTTCTTGCCGCTCTTCTGGTTGAAGACGCCCTTGCCCTCGTGGAAGCACTTGAGGAAGAGCTCGCGGCTCGCGATGTCGCGCGGCACGAGGTTGCCGTACCCGGGGTACTTGTTCTCGAGGAAGTACTCGCGGTCGCGCTCGGGCACGTCTTTGCCGCGGCGCTTCTCCTTCGGGTCCTTCGGCACCCACACGCGACCGCCCTCGCCGCGCGCGCTCTCCGAGATGAGGCGGAGCTTGTCGGCGCCGGGGATCGCGGTGGGGTGCACCTGGATGCACTCGCCGTTGCCGTAGACGGCGCCCTGCCGGTACACCGCGCCGGCGGCGGTCCCCGTGTTGATGACGCTGTTCGTGCTGCGCCCGAAGACGATGCCGGGCCCGCCCGTGGCGAGGCACACCGCGTCGCCGGGGAACGACTCGATCTGCATCGACTTCAGGTCCTGCGCCACGATGCCGCGCGCGCGCCCCTCGTCGTCGAGCACGAGCGACAGGAAGTCCCAGAACTCGAACTTGCGGACCATCTTCTCGCCGCGGATGACGATGCCCTTGTCGTCCTCCACGTCGACGGTCTCGTAGCGCCGCACCTGCTCGTCGAGCGCGTAGAGCAGCTGCTGCCCGGTGGTCGCGCCGGCGAACGCCGTGCGGTGGAAGAGCGTGCCGCCGAAGCGCCGGAAGTCGAGGAGCCCCTCGGGCGTGCGGTTGAAGGGCACGCCCATGCGGTCGAGCATGTAGACGATGCCGGGCGCCGCGTCGGCCATGCCCTTCACGGGCGGCTGGTTCGCCAGGAAGTCGCCGCCGTACACGGTCTCCTCGAGGTGCACCTGAGGCGAGTCCCCCTCCCCCTTCGTGTTCACGCTCGCGTTGATGCCGCCCTGCGCGCACACCGAGTGCGAGCGCTTGACCGGCACGAGAGAGAACAGGTCGACCGGCACCCCCGCCTCGCAGAGCTTGATGACCGTGGTGAGGCCGGCGAGGCCGCCGCCGACGACGATGACGCGGCGGACTTTCCCGGATTCTGAGGTGGTGGTGGCCTTCGATGCCATGGCGACTTTGCGACTCCTAGCTGACGTTGCGGGGGCGGACGGCGAGACGAGACGGACGAGGCGGGCGGCGCGCGCGCGTGGCGGCGCTCATGGGCAGGCGCTCCCCGCCGCCGGCGCGGGAGACACCGGGAGGCGCGCGCCCGTGGCCACGGAGAGCACCGTGGAGGCCCCGAGCAGAAAGAGCAAGAGGCCAAGCGCCGCCGCGACGCGCGAGAGGCGGCGCTGCGCGGCGCGCGACGCCACGAGGCCCCACGTGAGGGCGAACGTGACGAGGCCGTTGGCGAGGTGAAACACGCTCGCGGCGACGCCGAACAGGTAGCCGATGGCGACGACGGGCAGGCCGGCGGTCACCGCGGACATGTGGCCGACGAGCGTGTCGTAGAACGCGAGCTCCGACATGCCGAACAGCCACTTCTGGACGCGGAGCTCCCACAGGTGGGCGAGCACGAACACGAGCGTGACGACGCCCGTGATGCGCTGAAAGACGTACGCCCACGCCCGCGCGTACGGGTAGGCGGCCACGTTGGCGCGCCCTTGGGTGGCGAGGACCACGCCGAAGATCGCGTGGAACGCGAGCGGCAGGAGCACGCCGACCACCTCGACCACGGGCAGCAGCGGCGTGCGCTGGATGTCGGCCACGGCGTGGTCGAAGGGCGCGCGCCCCCCCAGGAGCGTCGCGTTGGTCCACAGGTGCACGGCCAGGAACACGCCGAGCGGCAGCACGCCCGACAGGGAGTGCAGTCGCCGGAGCACGAAGGCACGCCGCGGGCCGCCAAGCGAGCCGCGCTCGGCGTGCTCGCCGCCCGCCGCGGCCGTCGCTGAACCTGTAGACACGGTTCGCATGTAGAAGAAGGGGGCGCCCACGTCAAGGAGCGTGGGGGGCGGCGGGCCGGCGAAAGGTCCATCCTATCTATTGATTTTCGCTTACGAATTTAGCCGCGAGGGGGTCGCGCTTGGCGCCGGCGCCGCGGCGAGCGAGACGCGAGCGCCGAGGGCGCCTAAGCTCCGCGGTGACATGGGCACCTCGCTCTCCCGAAGCCCGCCCGCCGCGGCGGCGCTGGTCGCGCTCGTGGCGCTCGCGGCCTGCGGGCGGGGCGCGCGCGACGCGAGGCCCGTCTACGCGACGGCCAGCACGATGGAGGCGACGCTCGCGTTCGAGGAGCTGCGCGACGCGTGGGAGCGCCGCGACGTCGCGGCCGACCGCCAGCGCGCGGCGCTCGAGCAGCACGTCAAGCGGTTCCCGGCCGACGGGACGACGACCACGGCGCAGCTCTATCTCGCGTTCCTGCTCATGCAGGCGGGCGAGTACTACAAGGCCGACGCGCTGCTCGCGCTCCTCGAGTCGACCCCCAGGGCGCTCCGCGCGGGGCCGGAGCGCGACATGTTCGCCATCGCGCGGGCCAAGTCGCTCCGCCACCGGGGCGCGCACCCGCAGGCCCTCGCCCTCCTGCAGCCGCTCGCGGGCAAGGCGGTCGACGAGACCCTCCGCGGCATCTTCCTCGAGGAGCTCTCGCTCGCCGCGCTCGGCGCCGGCGAGGACTACGAGGCCATCGGGTACATGGACGCGTGGCTGCGCGGGGTGTCGGAGGACAAGCGCGTGGCGAGCCGCGCGAAGATCGCCGCCGCGCTCGAGGGCATGCCGGCCGGCGTGCTCGAGGCCACCTACCGCGCGATGCGTACGCCCCAGCAGACCGGCTACAGCCCGGAGATCCAGCGGCTCGTGGCGGTGCGGGTGGCCGCCATCGTGGTCGAGAACGAGGACGCGTCGCTCGCGCGCTGGCTCCTGGACGTGACGCCCGGGGGCGCCGACGCGCTCGGCGACTCGGGGCCCACGATCCTCGAGCTCGCGGCGAGCCGCCGCGGCCTGCGCGAGGTGCAGGGCCGCACCGTGGGCCTGCTGCTGTCCACCGGCGACGCCGAGCGCCGCGAGGCCGCCGCCGCGGTGCTCCGCGGGGTGTCGTGGGCGCTCGAGCTCCCCAAGGCCGCGACCGAGCGCGCCGACGCCATCCGGCTCGTGGTGCGCACCGACGCGAGCGAGGGCAAGGGGCTGGCCTCCGACCTCGCCATGGAAGAGCTCTTCGGCGAGGGCGCGGGACTCGTGATCGCCGGCCTCGACGGGCGCTCCGCCGACCACGCGCTCAAGTGGGGCGAGTCCCACGGCCTGCCCGTCGTGCTTCTGCATCCCCCGGCCCGCCAGCCAGTGCCCACGCAGGCGGGCTACGTGATCGGCGAGGCGCGCCCGACGCAGGCCGCGGTGCTCGCGGGGGCCCTGGCCCCGCTCGGCGACCGGCGGGTGCAGCTGCTGACGACGTCGCGCGGGAAGGGCCGCGAGGCGATCGAGGCCTCCCTCGCGCAGGGCGGGCTCAGCCGCGCGCGCGCCACCGTCGACTGCGACGTGGAGGCCCCGCGGCCCGGCCTGCCGCGCTTCCCGTACGAGGCCTGGGCCAAGGAGCGCGTGCGCACCTTCGTGGTGGCGGGCGCGAGGGAGTGCGTCACCGACACGCTCGCCGAGCTCAAGCTCGCGGCGCGCACCGCGGCCCCCGGCGCGCGGCCGCTCGTCGGCGTCGCGCTCGACACGGACCCGCCCGCGGAGCCGTCCACCGTCGCGCGCGGCTTCGCGGTGAGCGCGGGCATCCTGCCGCTCCAGCGCGATCGCGGCGCCGCCCTGGGCGACCCCGAGGTCGCTGCATACTACAAGGAGTTTGGGCAGGTGCCCGGCTGGTGGGCCGCGCTCGGCCGCGACGCGGGCATCCTGGCGCGGCAGGCCGTCAGCGCGCTGCCGTCGAACACCACGGCCGACCCCAAGGCGGTCGCGCAGCGCCACGCGATCGTCGCGGCGGCGCTGGGCCGCGCGCAGGCGCCCTTGTGGACCACCGAGGCGAGCGGCTTCGCGGGGCAACGCGTGCTCGCCCGCTCGCTCAGGGTGGTGGAGCTGAAGTAGGCGGCTCAGGCGGCGCACGGTCGGGCGGCGGCGCGGCCCGTGAATCAACAGGCTGCGAGCCGTCTCGGCGCGCCACGCACCCCTCGACGCCTTGGAGAAAACTTGCTCATTCGGCGAAAGTGTTCGATGGGGAGAGGATGCAACGCTCCCGCGTCCTCTCCCTCGGCTCCGCGTTGGTGGTGTGTGCGTCCCTGTCGGCCGCCTGCGCCGCCGAGCCCGGGACCGCCGAGGGCGAGGAGGACGCGACCGAGTCGAACGCCGAAGCCCTCGCGACCTCCCCAGAGCGCGCGGTGGTGGCCAAGCTAGGCCTCCCCTCGAGGTTCGCCATCGGCCTCGGGAACGACTCGGACGGCTACGACGTCAACAAGGCCCACGCCTACACGATCGGCGCGAAGCCGGACATTCACTACGTGTACCTGTCCGGTCTCCCGGGCGAGGGCGGGTGGACCGACTGGAACGCCCCGGAGGGCGAATACCTGTCGATGCACGCGAAGGCCGCCACGAGCCGGAAGATCGTGCCGATGTTCACGCTGTATCAGGCGGCGGCGTGGGGCGAGGCGAACCTCTCGGCGTTCAACAACACGACGTTCATGACCAAGTACTGGCGCGGCGTGCGCGTCATGTTCGAGCGGCTCGGCAAGCTCGGCGCGCCGTCCATCGTGCACATCGAGCCCGACCTCTGGGGATACGCGCAGCAGCGCGGAGACGATCCCGCGAAGGTGCCCATGAAGGTCGGCGCCCTGGTGCCCGAGTGCGTCGATCTCCCCGCCAACGTGGCGGGCTTCGGCAAGTGCGCCGTGCGCCTCGGCCGGAGGTTGGCCCCCAAGGCCGTCATCGGGCTGAGCGCGTCGAGCTTCGGCGCGTACACCGCCGCCGGCGAGCCCGATCCGGCGCGCGTGGCCGCCTACATGAAGAAGGTGGGCGGCGCCCAGGCCGACATCATGGTCGTCGAGACGCTCGATCGGGACGCGGGCTGCTTCGAGAAGGCGAGCGACCCCAACTGCAAGCGCTCGGGCACCTTCTACTGGGACGAGGCGAACGTCCGCCACCCGAACTTCCACGATCACCTCGCGTGGGCGAAGGCGATCCGCACGGGCACGGGCAAGCCGCTGCTCTGGTGGCAGATGCCGCTCGGTGTGCCGTCCGGCACCGCCGGGGGGACCGCCACGCGCTACCGCGACAACCGGGTCCGCTACCTCTTCTCGCACGGCTGGGAGTTCGCGCAGGCCGGCGGGATCGGCGCCGTGTTCGGGACCGGCGCCGCGAACCAGACCACCGCGAAGACCGACGGCGGCCAGTTCAAGAACGCGCTCACGAAGTACCTCGCGTCCGGCGGCAGCGGCCTGAACTGACGCGCGCCGCGCTCCGGTCCGGCGGTCGCGGTCGCCTCGCCGGGTGCGAGGTCACCCTCCGTCGAGCTTCACGAGCCTGAGCCCCCGCGTCTCGGTGTGATGCTCGCTCGACTCGGCCTCCACGGCCTCGAAGGTGTGCGCTCGCGCGGCGCGCCACGGGCGCTCGTAGCTCCGCGGGAGCGGCTCCGCGAGCAGCGCGCCATCGTGGAGGTACTGGAAGATCTCCCCGTAGTGGAGCACCTCGGTCTCGTTCACCCGCCGCTCGATGTGCCAGGGGCGCAGCTCGGAGGGGTGCTCGAGCCCGGCCGCCGCGATGAGCTCGCCGAACGCCTTGACCGTGTTGCGTTGGTAGTGGAAGACCCTCGCCGACTTGCTGTCCACGTCGAGCCCGGCGACGAGGTCCGGGTCTTGGGTGGCGACGCCGGCGGGGCAGTCGTTCGTATTGCACCGCTGCGCCTGGATACAGCCCAACGCGAACATCATCGCGCGAGCGCTGTTCACCAGGTCCGCTCCGATCGCGAGCTTGTGGGCGATGTCGAAGCCCGAGATCACCCGGCCGCTCGCGATGATCTTGATTTGGCTGCGCAGGCCCGCGCCGGTCAGCGCGTTGTGCACGAAGACGATCGCCTCGCTGAGCGGAGTGCCAAGTACGTTCGAGAACTCGAGGGGCGCGGCCCCCGTGCCGCCCTCCGTGCCATCCACCGTGATGAAGTCGGGGGTGACGCCGCTCTCGAGCATCGCCTTCACGATCGCGAGAAACTCCCTGCGCTTCCCGACGCAGAGCTTGAACCCCACGGGCTTGCCCCCGGAGAGCTCACGGAGCCTCGCGATGAAGGCGCAGAGCTCGAGCGGCGTGCCGAAGGCCGAGTGTGTCGGCGGGGAGAGCACGTCTTGCCCCATCGGGACGTCGCGGATCTTGGCGATCTCGAGGGTGACCTTCTTCGCAGGGAGGATCCCGCCGTGCCCCGGCTTCGCCCCCTGCGAGAGCTTGATCTCGATCATCTTCACCGCGTCGAGCTTCGCGCGCTCGGCGAAGCTCTCCGGATTGAACCGGCCCTCGCGGTCGCGACAACCGAAATACCCAGTCCCGATCTGCCAGATGAGGTCGCCCCCCTGGAGATGATACGGGCTAATCCCGCCTTCGCCCGTGTTGTGGGCGAACCCCCCGAGCTTGGCGCCCAAGTTGAGGGCGCGAATGGCGGCGGTGCTGAGCGAGCCGAAGCTCATCGCCGAGATGTTCATCACCGCTGCGTCGTAGGGCTTCGTGCAGGCGGGGCCTCCCACGCGGATGCGCGGGGGCGTCGCGGGCGGATGTTTCGCCAGGAGAGAGGGGTTCATCCATTCGTACCCCGGCGCGTAGACGTCCCGCTCCGTCCCGAAGGGGAGCGTGTCCACGACGTTCTTCGCGCGCCGATAGACGAGTGAGCGCTGCTCCCTGTTGAAGGGTCGGCCCGAGCTGTTCGACTCCACGAAGTATTGCTGCAGCTCGGGGCGAAACGACTCGAAGAGGTAGCGAATGTTGCCAATCACCGGGTAGTTCCGTCGGATGGCCTGCGATCGTTGGACCATGTCGACCCAGCCGACCGCGCTCACCGGGAGGACCACCGCGAGGGCCCAGAGGAACTTGGGGGAGAGCGCCGCCAGGGCGCCGACGAACACGAGCGCTCCCACGCTCACGAGCACGAAGAGGCGACGCACGCTCATCTCGCCAGGCTCCGACGGTTTTCTGTGTCAGATCAAGGGCGAACTTCACGGGCGGGCGTCCGCCTCGTCTCCGGGGCCGGCGATGCGGTCGAGGTAGCGCGCGCGTGGCTCCAGCGAGGCTCGCGGTTCGCCCCAGCGCGCCCGGATCCGCTGGACGAAGCGCAGGGAGTCGGACACGCTCGAAGAGCTTGCCGTCCCCTCACGCTCCTCGCCGGCGCGGCGCTGTCTCGGCGCGGGCGCATCTCGCTCGTGCGACCACGACTGCGCGTTCGCTTCGTTCGCTCCGCGGGCTCCTCGGCCTCGCGGCGCTCTCGGTCCTCGCGGCGCTCGCCTCGTGCGGCGGGGACGGGGGCGCGGGCGGCTCGTCGGAACCCGGCGCGGCCGACGTGGGAGCGCCCTCCGCCCCCTCCGCGCCTAGCGCGAGCGCTCCGACGGCGCCGCCCAGCTCCGGCCCGGTGCCCGACGCGAGCGCGCCGCCGAGCGCCGACGGGGCCCCTCCGTTGCCACCGCTCCCCGCGGCCAGCGTCACGGTGTCCGCCTCGGTGGTCGGAACCACCCCTCTCGTGCTCGGCTACAACGTCGCGCACATGATGCCGGGGTCCAACGCGATGGACTGGTGGCGGTACTCGGGTGTGAAGGCGGCCCGCGTTTTCCTGAGCGTCACCGACATCGAGCCCAGCGACGACCTCCCGGGGACAGGCGACGGCGTCGACGATCGCGCGTCGTTCGAAGCGCGGCGCGCGGCCTTGCGGGCGAACGCCGCCGATCCCGCGCAGGCGCTGGACCCCCAATACGTGAGGTGGGACTCCTTCGCCGCCGGCTACGACCGCGTCGCGACGGGGAGCAACCGATTCATCGTCAGCGAGTCGTTTCCGCGCCTCCGAGGCCTCGGCGTGGAGATCCTCGCCAACCTGACCGCCAGCCCCTCGCGCTTCCCGCTCGCCGGCGACGCCGACTGGCCGAACCTCTGGGAGCTCTGGCAACACTACTACGCAGAGGCCTTTGCCCTCTCGCGCGACTACGATGTGCGTCGCTTCGCGATGTTCAACGAGCCCAACGGGTGGACCCCGGCCATCTCGGTCGAAGACTGGGAGCTCCGCCTGCGGGTGTGCTCCGACGCCATCCAGGCGGGCGTGGCCGACATGAACGCACGCTACGGGCGTGCGCTCGTCGCCGAGGTCTTTGCGCCGAACACGGCGAACGGCGCGACGAAATACGACCACGTCGTCGACTATTGGGGTCAGCGCGCGGTACAGCACCGCCACGAGGACGCGTGGGGCGTGGCGCTCCCGAGCCGCCTGAATTTCCACGTGTACAACTACCAGAAGTACTCGATGCTCACGAACGACGTCGGAGCGTCGAGCGGGTATGTCGAGGACATCGACGCGCTCCGCGCGAAGATCGCGGCGGACATGCCGGGCGTGGCGCCCTATCCGCTCGCGCTGACCGAGTTCAACGTGCGCACCGGCGCGAGCTACGATGGCCGCCCCGACACCTCCGACAGCCCCGCAGACTACGCGGCGCTCGGGGCCAACAGCGTCGCGCTCTCCGAGCGCGGCGCGAGCCAGCTCTATCTCTTCAAGTTCGGACAGACGGCCCGCACGGCGCCGACGAGCTACCCCGTCGCGAAGAACGGGACGCACTACGTCGACAACGCGACCTCGGGCTCGAACCCCGTCGGCGGGGCGTCGGCGACCGCGGAGGTCTGGCGCCTCTTCACCAAGGCGTCGGGGAAGAGCCGAGAGCGACTGGCCTTTACGAGCGCGCTCCCGAGAGACGTGTGGATCCAGGTGACGCGGGGCGACGCCGCGAACGTGGCCTATGTCTTCGTCGCCAACAAGGGGCCCGGGACGGCCGAGCTCGACATCGATCTGGCCGCGCTCGGCCTGCCCGAGGGCAGCCTCGTCACGACCGAGGAGGTGAGCGAGACGCACCGGGGCGCGATCGCGCACACCTCGACGCTGAGCCGCGGCCGGGTGGCGATGGCCCGCATGCCGCCCGAGTCGGTGTGGCTCGTGTCGGTGTACGGCGGCGCTGCGCTCCCGACGGTGGTGCCCGCCGCGGGGGACGCGACCCTCGCAGACGGCGTGGGCAGCGCGACGCCCGGCGGCGCGGGCCCGCTCCTCGTGCGCGCCGACGGCACGAGCGATGGGCGACGGGTCGCGATCGTCCGGTTTCCCCTGCCCGCGGGCGTCGCCGGGTCGAGGCGCGTGCTGCTCGCGCTGCAGGCAGGGGCTTCCGCGCCCGGCGCCACGGTGTTCTCGCACCTCTACGGGCTCGAGGACGACACGTGGAGCGAGACGACGGCGACGTGGGCCGGGCTCCCCTCGGCCCTCAAGCAGGGCGTCGCCGCAGGCAACCAGATCGCGAGCAACGTCGTCGCGGGCCAGGGCGCGACGACCCGCATCCTCGGGCAGCTGCTCGTGAGCTCGGAGGCGCCGACCGAGAAGCTCTTCGACGTCACCGACTTCGTACGCGCCCAGACGGACGGGACGGCCTCGTTCCTCGTGGTGCAGGACCACAGGTGGGACACGCGCTTGCCCGACAGGACCCCAGGGGACACGCAGAGCGCGGGCGTGGTCATCCTCTCGCGCGAGAGCGCCACGGGTCCCACCCTCCGAATCTACGGTCCCTGAGGCTTCGAGGCCCCTCAGGCCTTCGCGCGCGCCCGGCGCCGGGTGCGCCAGGCCACGAGCGCGACGAAGGGCCACGCGAGCGTCCCGGCCGCGCCGCCGGACGAGCCGACGTCGCACCCTCCGCACCCCTGCTTCTTCGGCGCGTTGGGGTCCGCCGTGGGGGCGGCCGCGTCCGCGCCGGGGCTGCCCGCGTCGACGACGGGGACGGGTGTGGGCCCCGGGGCGCTCGAGCCGCTTGGCCCTACGCCCGACACGAGGGCTCCCGCCGCCACGACCCCGAGCTCCGGCGCGTCGCTGCGGAGGAAAGATGCAAGTTGCATGTTTCTGGGCGCGAACGCGAGCCCTTGCGCCGGCTTCGGGCGCGTGTCGCCTTCGATCCCCGCGGGCGGGCCTCCCCAGCGGCCGCGCACGGGGCTCTCGCAGGCGATGGGGCCGGTCCAAGGGTGGCGGACGGCGTAGCGCGCCTGGAAGTTGTTCGCGTAGTCGCTCGGGCGAGAGCGCTCCTCGAGCTTGCCGTTGGTCCCCATGAACTCGCGTCCACCCATGATGGCGGGCGCCGTGCGGAACACCAGGTCTTCGCCGAGCGACTCCTTCGTGTACCGCGCGTGGAGGCGCGTGATCACGAAGCCGCTCGGCATGAAGCGCGGCCCACGCATCGGCGCCCCGGCGCTCGGCGGCCTCGGC
>CAZHGG010000016.1:0-20702 GCA_964531755.1 uncultured Polyangiaceae bacterium | reverse complement strand
GGGCTACGCGCGCGCCGGCTCCGCGCCGCCGCGGCCTCGGCGCGAGCGCGTCCGCGGGCGCTCTCCGTCGCGAAGGCTGAGGCGCGTGCGGGGCCCGCTGTGCCGCCGAAGTCGCCCCTCTCGGAGAAACTCCATCACGCTCTTGGAGCCATCTGGAGCTCCCACACGACGCGACGCGCGATGTCGGCGTGGGCGGCGGCGAGGGTCGGCGGCGGCGCGGGACCGTCGCTCAGGTAGGCGGCGACGAGCACGGGCGCGCGACCCGGTGGAGCCGCGATGGCCACGTCGTTGGCTGCGCCACGCCGACCGGTGCCGGTCTTGTCACCCACGCTCCAGTCCGCGGGGACCCCCGCGCGGAGCCGCGCGCGCCCGGTCTCGCACGCGCGGAGCCAGCCGAGCAGCCGCGCACGACCGGCGGGTGACAGCGCGTCGCCGCAGAGGACGCGCTGCATGAGGCCCACCATCGCGCGAGGCGAGGTGGTGTCGCGCGGATCGCCCGGCTCGTTCGTGTTGAGGGTCGGCTCGTCGCGATCGAGGCGCGTCACCCCATCGCCGAGAGAGCGCATGAAGCGCGTGAGGCCCGCCGGCCCGTCGACCTTCTTCAGCAGCAGGTTCGCCGCGGTGTTGTCGCTGACCGTGACCGCGGCCCTGGCGAGCTCGCCGACGCTCATCCCTCCCGAGGGGAGCGCACGCCGCGTGGCCGGCGCGTATTCGAGCAGGTCGGCTTCGCTGAAGGGCACTCCCTCCTCGAGAGAAAGCTCCCCGCGATCGACGCGTGAGAGCACCGCCGCCGCGAGCACCCACTTGAACGTGGAGCACATCGCGAAGCGCTCGTCGGCGCGGTGGCCGAGCGCTCTCCCCGAGTGCGTGTCCAAGGCGAAGACGCCCACGCGTCCGCCCACGCCGGCCTCGATCGCCGCGAACGACCGGGGCTCGGGGCGGAGGGGCGGCGAACCGCCGCGCGCGGCGCACCCGCCAACGAGAAGCGGCGGGTGCGCGCCGAGCGCACCGAGCGCGCCGAGGAGCAGGCGTCGTCGCGGAATGGGGGGCCCAGGGCGCATGTGGCGATCAAACGGTCGCATGTTCAGGACGCTCTCGCCGCGGCGCGCCGAGCCGACTACGGCGCCTTCGGCGTGACCGCGAGCGTGCTCGCGGCGGTGCGGCCGTAGACCTCCGGCGCGTACATCGCCTCGATGCGCGTGGGCGGCACGACGAACGTGCCCACCGAGGTGGCGCGCGCCAGGTAGCGGACCCGGTACATCCCGGGCTCGAGCTTGTCGAACGTGGTGACGACGCGGTCGTCGCGCACCTCGCGCCGCGAGGTGGCGGTGCGGAACGTGGTGCCGAGCCACGCGGTCTTCGGGTCCATGCCCTTCGACTCGCGATCACGGCTCGCCTTCGAGGTGGTGTCGATGTCGTAGTCGAGCGCCTCGACGCCCGCCGGCAGCGGATCGTCGAGCACGACCTGCTCGCGCGGCTCGGCCGACTCGAAGAGCAGGTCGACCACCACGAGATCGCCGGCGCTCACGGACTCGGCGGTCTTCTTCGGGATGCTCGCGAGCGCGTCAGCCACGGCGCTCGGGGCGACGCCGCGCACGTATTTGGTGACGAAGAGCCCCTCGTCGCGCGCCTTCGCCGGGAGGCTCGCCGTCGCGTAGCGAAGCTCCGCCGCGTAGAAGGCGCGGCCGCCGGAGGCGGTGAAGAGCAGGTTCGGGCCGCGCGCGGCGAGCTTGTCGGCGGGGAGGAAGGCCTTGTCCTCGCGGAGCGCGCCCGCCGCGAACTTGCTGGTCAGGAGCTCGTCGCCGCCGAGCAGCGCGCGGGCCTCGAACGAGTCCGCGCCCGACTCCTGGAGCCGACGGTAGTCGGCCAACGCCATGAGCGCCCAGCCGTCCTCCTGCGTGGTGCGCCACGCGCCGTGCGGCTGCCGCAGCGCGAGGAGCCGCCGCGCGATGCGCCCCGCGTGGGGGTGCTTCGGGTCGAAGGCGAGCAGCGCGCGCAGGACCATCGCCAGGGTGCGCCCGTGAGACTCGAGGATGCTGCCGTACAGGTCCTCGCCGTCGTCGTCGATGTCGACGCCGTTCGGGGCGACCCGGAGTCGCCCCTCGATCTCGCCGGCGAGCGTCTTGAGCTGCGCGGCGCTCATGTCGGCCTTCGCCATCGCGTGCAGCAGCGAGGCCTTCGCCGAGAGGCGCTGCCCCGCGCGAGCGTCGAAGAGGATGTTGAGCGCGCCCGGGTTGGGTGAGCCCGCGGTCACCAGCGCGTCGCCGATCATGGCGGCGCTCGCGTAGTCGACCACGCGCTCGACGGCCTCTTTCTCGGCCTTCGCGCGGAGGGCCTCGGCGCTCGCGCCCGCGTCGCCGCGGGCCTCCTCGGCCTCGTCCGGCTCGCCGCCGTTCGGCTTCGCGAGGCGCCGGGTCGACGCCGCGAGGCGGAACGTGAGGTACGAGCGGGCCTGCTCGATCACGTCGCGCGGAACGAACCGCTTCTTGTCGTTGGCGCCCGAGACCGCGAGCAGCGCGTACGCGCTGAGCCACGGCTCGGAGGGCGAGCCGTCCCAGAACCCGAAGCCGCCGTCGGAGTTCTGGCGCTTCACCAGCGTGGCCACCGCCGCGTCGATGGCGCCGCTCTTGTCCCCGGCGACCCGGCCGCTCGGGCCGAGGTCGAGGCCGGAGAGCAGCGGGAGCAGCCGGCTCGCCACCTGCTCGGTGCAGCCGTAGGGGTAGTCGGCGAGGTGATCCACGGTGGTGCCGAGCCCGACGAGCGCGCTCGAGCCGAGGCGCACCTCGAGCCCGCCGAAGTCGCGGCGCATGGCCCCGAGCTCGCCGAGGGCGATCGCCACCTCGTCCGCGGTCTCCCCGTAGACCACCTGGGACTCGACGTGCATCGGGACGTCGACCTTGCGCTTCAGCTCGACCTTGTCGGACTCCGCGCCGGAGCGCACCTCGAACGCGAGCGTGACCTCGCCGGGCGCGGTGGCCTTCACGGGGAAGCGCACCTCGGTCTGGCCGCCGCGCTTCATCGTCACGCGGCGCGATGTGGGGCCGACGGCGGCGAGCCCGCGGGCCTCCATCCGCACGTCCACCGACATGTCCTCGCCGCCGCGCCTGCTCGCCTGGTCGCTCGCCTTGTCGCCCGCCTTGTCGGTGGCCTTCGACGAGACGATCACGCTCGCCTCGAGGGCGTCGCCCACGCGGAGGATGCGGGGCAGCGCCGGGCGCGCCATGAGGCTGCGGTAGGTGGTGATCTTCGAGTCGCCCGAGCCGAAGTGGTCGTCGGCGCCGGCGGCCACCGCCATCACGCGGAAGGTGGTGAGGTTGTCGGGCAGCTTGAACGAGAAGTGCGCGCGCCCTGCCTTGTCGGTCTTCTTGCCCGCCTGGAAGAACGCCGTAGTGCGGAAGTCGGCGCGCTTCTGGCCGCCGTCGCCGCCGTCGTCGCCCTTGTCGTAGTCGCCCGCGTTGCGCGCGAGCGCGTACTCGTAGCCGAGCGGGGAGAGCTGCTCGCCCGCGCGCACGGGGAGGATGCGCGCGAGGCCCTCGCGGTTGTCGAGGGTGAACACCCGGAGCTTCCGCCGTCGCACGAACGCGGGCAGCGGATCGGGGGTGACATAGCTCGTCAGGGCGAGGACGCCCTCGTCGACCACGTAGAACGTGAGCGCGCTCTCGACCGGCTTGCCGGCCCGGTCTTGCACGACGACGTCGGCCTCGACCGTGGCGCCCGGCTGGTACTCCTGCTTGGGCTCGGTGACCTTCACCTGGAGGCGGTGGGCCTCCTCGTTGACGTGCAGCTCGGCGTACCCGAAGCGGTAGTCGGGCGCGCCGACGTCGGCGCCCAGGGTCTGCGGCGGCGCCGCCACGCGCCCTCGGAGCGCGACGACGCTCACGAACGCGTTCGGATAGAACCGCGGCTCGATGGGCACGTCGACGACGGGGAGCGGGCCCTTGATGGGGACGACCTTGCGCCAGAGGACGCCGTCGCGCTCGACCGTGATGAGCGCCTGCCCCTCCTTGAAGGGGTTTCGCAGCGCCACCTTCGCGGTGTCGCCCACCTCGTACGAGGTCTTGTTGGTCTCGAGCTTGATCTCGTGGCGGTCGTCGGAGGCCCACGCCGCCTGCGCGGTGGGGCTGTCCTCGGTGCCGTAGATCGACGTGCTCGCGCGCACGGTGTTGCCGCGCGGATCGGAGGCGGTCGCCCGCACGATGTAATAGCCCGCGTGCTGCACGCGGAGGTCGCAGCCCGCGGCCGCGGCGGTGGTGAGCGCCTCGCAGGAGGCGACGACCGTGTCGCGCGCGGCGCTCGAGCCGGTCCGTCGGCCGTCGGGCTGCTCGCCAGCGACCACGTTCCATCGGCGCTCGACGAGCTCGAGCTTCACCTTCACGTTGGCCCGGCGCGCGCCGGTGGGCTCGACCGCGGCGACGTCGGTCTTCAGGGCCGTGCCCGCGGCGACGAAGCGATCCTTGGGCGTGTGGAGCGCCACGTAGAACTCGCCCGGGTGCACGACGACGCTCGACCGCGCCGAGACCGTGCTCCGCGACAGGTCCTGCACCTCCGCGTCGAACACCACGCGCTCGGGCCTGCGCTGATCGTTGAAGGCGAGCGACACCGAGCGCTGCCACGCGCCCTTGCCATCGAGCGTGCCCTCCTGGCTGTCGACCTCCTCGGCGCCCTTCGTGTCGTCGGGGTAGTCGCCCGTGAACACGTCGTCGGTGACGGTGTAGCCCTCCATGCCCGGCGGCGTGAACGGGACCTCCTGCCGCGACACCGTGGAGGTCACCTTCGCGCCCGCCATGGGCGCGCCGTAGAGGTAGTCGCCCTGCGTGGTGAACACCGCCGTGTCGCCGCGCACGTAGGCCGCCTTGCCCGGCTCGACGGCGACCTTGAACTCGTTCGGTTTGTACGCCAAGATGCGGATTTCATGACGAAAATCGCCCTCTAGCGTCGTATTGGTGCGGCCGCCCGGCGGCGCCGTGGCGACCAGCGTGGCGGCGCCTATCTCCGCGGTCGCGGGGATCTTCACGTCGAGCGCGAAGGTGCCGAAGTCATCGCACTTCGCGCGGCCGTCGAAGATCTGCTCGCTGTTGCGGTCCTTCAGCTGCACGCGGAGCTCGCGGCCCGGGATCGTCCGGAGCCCCCCACCCTCGACTACGCGGACGATGCCAGACACCTTCGCGGTCTCGCCGGGCCGGAACACGCCGCGATCGGCGAAGAGCATGCCGGCCCAGCGGCCCTCGCGGGAGAGCAGCTGGAAGCTCGAGGCGAGCCGGCTGTCGACCGCGGACGTCTCGACGCGCGTGGCGGTCCAGTCGTCCCCCGCGCGGACGACGATGGCGGCGTCCTTGCGGATGGTCTCTTGGTCGCTCGCCGGCTCCTCGTCACCGTCGCCGCCCCGCTCGCCGCGCGCGTGCTTCAGGACCGGGTCGAACTTCTCGATGGGCACGACCGCGAGGCCCTGCGCGTCGGTCGTGGCGGCGAACACCTCGCCGCCCTTCGCGGTGCGGACCCCCACCGAGGCGCCGGCGACGGGCTTGCCGGTGGAGAGCTGCGTGACCCACACGAGCCCGCCGAAGGGGCTCAGCTTCGCCGTGACCCCGAGGTCGGTGACGGTCACGAAGGCCTCGGCGCGGCCGCCACCACCGCTCACCGAGCCGGGCGGGCTCAGCACCAGCAGGGCGGGCCCACGGCCCTTGCGCCCCGAGAGCGTGGCGTCGAGATCGATGAACTCGACGGCGCGCTGGTTGGCCGCGGCCTGCGGGCTCCGCCAGCTCGCCGTGAGGCCGTTGCGCTCCACGAACCGCGCCGCGCTCTCGCTCGCCAAGAGGTACGACGTCGCCTGGTCGTCGGTGAGGCCCGCGGCGAGCGTGGCGTAGGTGGGCATGTTCACGCTGCTGATGGGCACCCGGTGGGGCACGTTCGCCTCGAGCACGTGCCCGGTGAGCGCGAGCTCGAGCGAATACGGCAGGCGCTCGCGGTGGGGGCGGGTCGTGTCCGGCACGTGCCGTGGGTCGGGGCGCTTCACGACGGCGGGGCGCGGCGGCGGCGGCGGCGTGGGCTTCGCGCCGGGCTTCGCGCCGGGCTTGCCGTCGGGCTTCGCGGGCGCGGGGGCGCCGCCCGTGAGGGGCGCCTCGACCTCGAGATCGAACGTGGCGTCGCGCTCGAGCTTCTGGCCGAACACGTCACGCATGCCCGCGGCGAGCGTGACCGTGTACCGCTGGCCGAGCTTCGGCGCGACGTTGAGCCAGTGCTCGGTGGTCGCGTCGACGGGCCGCGCCGGCGCGCCGCCCTTCGGCGCCTTCCGGGGCGGCAGCTTCGCGAGGCGCAGGTGGCCGCGGAGCTCCTCCGGGCTCACCGGGGTCGACATCGTCACCTTGAGATCGCCGTTGGCGCGGCAGCGCCCCTTGGTCTCGATGCGCGGGCAGTAGAAGTCGACGAACCGGAGCGGGCCGTGCGTGCGCATCGAGCGCGTGTGTGGCTCGCTCATGGGGCGCGGGCCGCCGGTTCCCTTGAGGTTCGCGATGGTGAGCTCGACCTGGTGATCGAGCGGGAGCGGCCGCTCGGGCGTGAGCACGACCACGTACGCCTCGGGCACGTGGAGCGGCGCCGGCGGGGACTTCGCGCCGGGCTTGCCGCCGGGCTTCGCGGAGGCGCTCGGCCCCGCGGGCGCGCGCGCGGGCTCGCGCGAGGCCTTCACGCGGACGGTCTCGCCGCGATCACCGTCGGCCTTGAAGACGCGGAGCGTGGTCGCCGCGGCGACCGCGGCCGGGTCGACGCTCTGGTCGAACTGCACGCGGAACGAGGCGTCGGCCGGGAGCGAGCGCTCGCTCACGCCGTGAGGACCGAGCACGCGGACCTGCTCCACGGCCGGCCCGTCGGACTCGAGCGTGAGCGTGTAGGGCTTGCCGAGGACCGAGCCGTCGAGCGCGCGCACGTCGCCCGGCACGGTCACCACGAAATCGTTGCCACCGGGCAGCTCGCCGTCCGGGGTGAAGAGGAGGCCGCGCGTGCCCGTCCAGCGCCACGAGCCCGGCACCGCGGCGCCCGCCTTGGTCGCGATGGTGATCGCCGGCAGCCGCTCGCTTTCTCCCATCTCGACCGAGCGCACGGCCCGTGAGAAGAGCACCGTGATGCCAGGCTGCTTGCGGTCGGCGATGTGCCCCTTCGGCCCCGCGAAGACCACGGCGAAGGGCCCCTGGCGTCTGGGGGCCGCGTCCGGCCCGAGCGGCGCGAGCGTGGCCGACGGGCGCGGCCCGTGGAGGCACGACGCGAGCACGAGAAGGCCGAGGACACCGAGGCGCGCGAGGCGACGATCGTGAAGCATGAGGACTCCGAGCGCCTCGACGTGAGGCGTGGCTGACGGGCGCCAAGCTACTGGCAAGCCCAGAACGCGACAACGGCTCGTTCCGCTTCCCGCGCGGGCGTGATTTGGCCAGCGCGGCGGCGACGGCGGGCGGGTGCCCGGCCGGGGTGAGGTCGCGCGCCGCTCGAACGCCGTCGACGTGATAGATAGGACATATTTCCTCAGCGCACTGTGATGTGCACGGGCGGCCCGCGGAGCGCGCCGCGGTGCGCGGTGAGCGTGTGCGCGCCGAGGGAGAGCGGCCACGCGCGCCCCTTCACGAGCGCCCCGTCCACGCGGAGCTCGACTTCGCGGGCGTCGGGCTCCACGCGCACCTCGAGCACCTGGAGGTCGCGCGGACGATCCGGGTCGAAGAGGAACCGCGCGCCGTCGAACGGGTAGGTCACGCGCGGCGCCCCGCGCGGCGCGTCGACGTCGGGCTCGACCTCCGCTGGGCACGACGGCGAGCTGTCGCTCGGCGCGCGAGGCCGGTGGTTGCGCTCGGCCCACTCGACGTACGGCGGCGACCAGCGCTCGAACACGCGCTCCGCGGTGACGTCGCGGCCGCACGCGGGCCCGGCGCGCAGGCCGTTGCGCGCGTCGACCACGACGACCTCGTGGATCGAGCACGGCACGCCGTGCTCCGCGGAGCCCCGCGGCAGCCAGTCGTGCACGCGGTGGGTGCAGCCGGGCCCGGGGAGCTCGCCCGAGAGCGCGCACACGGCGGTGCGCTCGAGCCCGAGGCGCGCGGCGTCGTCGGCGAGTGAGAGGCGTGCGTCGCGCTTCGTCGCGTGGCGGAGGTCCATGCCGGCCTCCATCACGGCCCGGAAGATGGGGCCGGCCCCGGTGATGCCGCTCACGTCCGCCATGGGCGAGCCGTCGAAGTTCCCGACCCACACCGCGACCGTGAGCTCGCGCGTGTAGCCGACGGCGACGTTGTCGCGGTAGCCCTTCGAGGTGCCGGTCTTGGCGGCCACGTCGAACGCGAGCTCGAGCACGTTCTGGTCGCCGAACGCGGACATGCGCGCCGCCTTGTCGCTGAGGATGTCGGTGAGCATCGCCGCCACGCGCTCGTCGAGCACGCGGGTGGTCGGGCCGGGCGCGAGCTCCGCGGACCGCCCGCCGCGCGTCACGCTCGTGACGAGGCGCGTGGGCCGCGCGAGCCCGCCGCGCGCGAGCGTCGCGTAGGCCCGCGCGAGATCCAGCAGGCGGACCTCGCCGTCGCCGAGGGCGAGCGCAGGCCCGTAGTGCTCCGCCTCCTCGGTCAGCGTGCCGAACCCGAGGGCGCGGAGTCGGTCGAGGACGCGCTGCGTGCCGAGGCGATGAATGGTGTAGACTGCAGGTATGTTGAGCGAGTTGCCGAGCGCGTCGCGGAGCCGGGTCGGGCCGCGCTGCCGCGTGTCGTAGTCGTGCGGCACGTAGTCGCCGCCGCCGGGCAGCGGCACGTGGAGCTCGAGGTCCGGCAGGAGGGTCGCGCCCGTCCAGCCGAGGTGTTCCATCGCCTCGCCGTAGACGAACGGCTTGAGCGACGAGCCCGGCTGCCGCAGCGCCACCACGCCGTCGTTCTGGCCGAGCGCCGCCGCATCGTGGAAGTCGGGGGAGCCTACATACGCGAGCACGTCGCCGGTCGCGTTGTCGAGCGCCACCACGGCGCCCGCGGACACGCGCTTGTCCCGCAGCCCCACGAGGGTCGACGTGACGGCCGCCTCGGCCGCGCGCTGCAGGTCGGGGTCGAGCGTGGTCGTGAGCTCGGAGAGGTTCGAGCGATCGCCGAGCGCCTCCGCGAGCCCGGGCTGCTCGGCCGCGAGGGCGCCGAGCACGAGGCCGCGGACCAGGTGCGGCGCGCCGAACGCGGGCTTGTCGAGCGTCGTGACCACGGGCTCCGCCGCGGCGCGCTCGCGGGCCTCCGCGTCGAGCCACCCGGCCTCCGCCATGCGCGCGAGCACCCGATCGCGGCGCCGCTTCGCGAGCGCGGGGCGCTTCGAGACCGCGTACAGCGAGGGGCCCCGCGGCAGCCCCGCGATGAGCGCCGCCTCGGCGACCGAGAGCTCGTCCGGGGCCTTGCCGAGGTACGCGTGGCTCGCCGCGGCGTACCCGCGCAGGTTCGGGCCGTAGGTGACCCGGTTCATGTACTCGACCAAGATCTGATCTTTCGACAGAGAGGCCTCGATGCGCACCGCGAGGGCCGCCTCGGTCACCTTGCCCCAGAGGCTCTTCTTGCGCGGACGCAGCGTGCGCGCGAGCTGCATGGTGAGGGTCGACGCGCCGGAGACCACGCGCCGGTGCCAGAGGTTGCTCACCGCCGCCCGCGCGACGGCGAGCGGGTTCACCCCCGGGTGCCAGTAGAAGCTGCGGTCCTCCGCCGCGAGGACGGCGTCGCGCACGTGGGGAGGGATCTCCGCGCGGGTGAGCGGCCGGGCGCGGGCCCCGTCGTCGGCGCGGACCTCGCGGAGGAGCCGCCCGCCGCGGCTCGCGACGCGGAGCGACGGCGCCGCGGGCTCACGGAGCTCGGCGGGCAGCGGAGTGAGCGCCGCCATGACCAGCACGAGCAGGACCGGCGACAGCGCGGCGAGCGCGAGCGCGCGGACCACGCGCCGCCGCTCGCGGGACACCCACGCGCGCGCCAGCCCAAGCCTCGCCGCGAGCGGCGCGAGCCGCCTCCCGACGCGCGCGGCGAGCGAGCGCGCCATGGCTCAGTGGCACTCGATGCGCTTGCGCGCGATGTCGGTGACCTCGCACCCGGAGCGCGCGCACGCGCGCGAGCGCGTGAACCGGCCGTTCTTGCAGACGAGCTCGACGCGGCCGTCCTCCGAGCACGCGATGAACCCGGAGAGCGCGCACGGATCGCCCTCCGCGGCCACGGTGTCGTCGCACGGCGGGTTCTGCGCGCCGGTGCAGCCGAGCTTCCCGTGGCAGCCGAGGTAGCGAGCGAAGCGGCCGGTCCCGCACCGCAAGATGGAGCGCTGGTCCTCCCCGCAGAGGGTCTCGCCCTCGGCGACGCACGCGTAGCCGGCGACGGCGGTCATCGCGGCGCAGGTCGCTTTCCCGACCTCGAGGTGGCAGTCGAGCTTGGTGCAGTCGAAGGCCGGCGCGAGGGCGCCGTCGCGGCAGACGAGGGCCGTGCGCCCGTCGTCGGTGCAGGCGGCCCGCGGTGGCCGGCCCGGGGCGCCTTCGCAGGGGTCGCCGGGCTTCCCGATGGACAGGTCGCAGGCCGGGGCGTCGCCGCCCGCGCACCCCTTCGGCCCGCGGCAGGGGCTCGCCGCGAGCCGGCCGGTCGGGCCGCAGGCGAGCGCGCTCTTCGGCGAGTCGCACACGAGCTCGGCGCCCACGCACGGATCGCCGGCGGCGGGCGGCTTCTTCTTGCAGGCCGCGCTCGCCGCCAGCGCGAAGGTCGCGGCGAGCACCAGGCCGCGACGCGGCCCGCCGCGGGCCACGCTAGCGCCTCTTGTGGATGTAGAATGCATTCATTACGCGCGTCATGCGCTCCGGGTCGTCGGCGCCGCCGAGCTCGCGCGCCGAGTGCATGCTGAGCATGGGGTTGCCGACGTCGACGGTGGGAACGCCCAAGAGGGTCGAGGTGATCGGCCCAATCGTCGAGCCGCAGGGCAGATCCGTCCTGTGGGCGTACTCCTGCACCGGCACGTCGACCCCGCGGCACAGCTCGCGGAACAGCGCGGCCGTCGCGCCGCTCGTCGCGTAGCGCTGCTGGGCGTTGGTCTTCACCACGGGGCCGCCGTTCAGCGCGGGGCGGTGCCGGGCCTCGTGGCGATCGGCGTAGTTCGGATGCACCGCGTGCGCCATGTCGGCCGAGACGCAGAGCGAGCCCGTGAGGGCGCGCAGGTGGGCCTCGCGGCTGTGCCCGACGGCGAGCCCGATGCGCTCGAGCACGCGGGGCAGCAGGGCCGAGTGCGCCCCGAGCGCGGTCTCGCTGCCGATCTCCTCGTGGTCGAACAGCGCCGCCAGGGGCGCGACGTCGCCCTCGAGCGCGGCGTCGGCGCTGCGCACGAGCGCGGTGAGCCCCGCGTGGCACATGGCGAGGTTGTCGAGCCGCCCCGAGAAGAAGAACTCGCCCGCGCGGCCGCCGCGCGTGGGCGGCGTGACGTCGAAGAGCATCAGATCGTGGCCCACCACGTCGGCCGCGGCGACGCCCGCCTCCCGCGCCGCGAGCGCGAGCACGCCCTCCCCGTCGCCGAGGCCGAAGAGCGGCGCGAGGTGCTCTTGGCGGTTCAGCTTGAGCCCGTCGTTGGCCTCGCGATCGAGGTGGATGGCGAGCTGCGCCACGCGGCAGAGGGGCCGGTCGATGCGGACGAGGCGCGCGCCCAGGCCGCCACCCTCCTCGCGCACCGTGAGCCGGCCGGCCACGCCGAGATCGCGATCGAGCCACGAGTTGAGGAGCACGCCGCCGTACACCTCGACGCCGAGCTGCGCGTAGCCCTCCTTCTGGTAGTCGGGCCGAGGCTTGAGGCGCAGGTTGGGGCTGTCGGTGTGCGCGCCGACGATGCGGTAGCCGCGCAGCTTGCCGCCGCGTGGCACGACGAACGCGAGCACCGTGGTGCCGCCCGCGGTGACGAAGAACCGCCCGCCCTCGCGCACCTCGTCCCAGGGGTCGCGCTCGTCGAGCTCGCGGAAGCCCGCGGCGGTGAGGCGCTCCGCGGCCGCGCGCGCGGCGTGGTACGGCGTGGGCGAGGCGCGGAGGAACTCGAGGAGATCGGCGAGGGCGTCGGCGGGGGCGGCGCCTGGGGTATGGATGGCTTCGGTCACGCGGCAAGGGAAGCGCCCAGGGCGCGAGACGTCAAGCGCGGGTCGCCACGGGCGGCCTCAGCTCTCGCCCTTGCCCCGCTCAGCCGTCCCAGGCTCGAACCACACGCGCTCGGCCGGCACCGACACGAGCCGCGCGCGACGCGCCTCCAGGTCGGCGGGGAGCAGCTCGCCGGCCTCGAGCACGAGCGCGGTGAGCCGCCCGCCGTAGACGCAGCCGGTGTCGAGCCCCGTGGCGAACGGGTGGAGCTGGAGCTTCTCGATGGCGTTGTGCCCGAACACGAGCTGCTCGGGGCCGCCGTACACCTCGCCCCAGAGCACCTTCTTGCCCGCCGCGTCGCGCGCGTGCCGCGCGTTCAGCAGCGTGGAGGCGTCCTGGTCGTCGAGCGCGCGGGTCGGGTCGACGCCACCGTGGACCACCGTCAGGCCGTGCTCGGGGAGCGGGAGCGTGAGCGGCGAGGTCTCGAGCAGCACCCAGTCGGCGGGGCGCAGCGCCTCCGCCAGCGCCCGGTGCGGCCGCGACGCGAGCTCGCCGCCGCGACCGATCGCCCGCTCGCGGAGCACCCGCTCTTCGTGGTTGCCCCGCACCACCACCGCGCCCTTCTCCCGAGCGAGCGCGAGCACGCCGAGCGAGTCCGGCCCGCGCGCCACGAGATCGCCCACGAACACGAGGCGATCGCCGGTGCCGAAGCGCACGAGCTCGAGCAGCCACTCGAGCTCGCTGCGGCAGCCGTGCACGTCGCCGACGATCACGGTGCGGTCGCGGCGGGCCACCGCTACCCCGGCTCGACGACCCGCATCGAGCCGTCGCCGAGCAGCTTCGCCCGCTTGGGGATGACGACGAGGCCCGTCTCGGTCACGAAGAAGCGGCGCCGGTCAGCCTCGGTGTCGTAGCCGATCTCCATGCCGGCGGGGATCTCCACGTCTTTGTCGATGATGCACCGGCGGATCTTGGCGTGGCGGCCGATCTGCACCTTCTCGAAGAGCACCGACTCCTCGACCTCGCTGAACGAGTTGATGCGGCAGCCCACGCTGAGGACGCTCCGGTGGATGCGGCCGCCGGAGATGATGCACCCGTGCGACACGAGCGAGTCGGTCGCGATGCCCACGCGCGCCTGCGCGGCGTCGCGGAACACGAACTTCGCCGGAGGATCGTGCGTCGCGCCCGTTCGAATGGGCCAGTCCTTGTTGTAGAGGTTGAACGCCGGGTGGATGCTGATGAGGTCCATCTGCGCCTCCCAGTAGGCCTCGAGCGTGCCGATGTCGCGCCAGTACGCGGGCTGCTCGGGGTCCTCGCCGGGAACCGTGTTCGTCTTGTAGTCGTAGGCGTAAATCGCGAGCCCCTCCTTCACCATCGCGGGGAGGATGTCGTGCCCGAAGTCGTGCTTGCTGTCCTCCAGCCCCGTGTCCGTGTAGAGTGCATCCATCAGGGCCTCCGTGCGGAACACGTAGTTGCCCATCGAGGCGAGGCAGAACCCGGGCCGCCCGGGCATCTCGGGCGGGTCGTCCACCTTCTCGTGGAACGCCACGATGCGCCCGTCGTCGTCGGTCTCGAGCACGCCGAACGCGCGGGCCTCCTCCTTCGGCACCGGGATGGCGGCGACCGTCGCGTCGGCTCGGCGCGCGGCGTGGGCGTCGAGCATCTGGCGGATGTTCATCTTGTAGACGTGGTCGCCGCCGAAGATGCACACGTGCTCCGGCTGCTCGTCGGTGATGACGTGCTGGCACTGGTAGACGGCGTCGGCGGAGCCGCGGAACCACGACTTGCCCGTGCGCTGCTGCGCCGGGATCGCCTCGATGTACTGGTCGAGGATGGGTGAGAGCCGCCACACCCGCGCGATGTGCTCCTCGAGCGACGCGCTCTTGTACTGCGTGAGGATCTTGATGCGCGTGAGGCCGGAGTTGACGAAGTTCGAGAGGACGATGTCGATGATGCGGTAGCGCCCGCCGAAGGGGACCGCGGGCTTCGCGCGGTCAAACGTGAGCGGGTGCAGCCGCTTGCCCTCGCCCCCCGCGAGGATCATCACCATCACCTGACTGGGCTCCAAGCGGCTCGTGTGCATGGCGAGCCCAGGATACCCGCGCGGTCGTTGCGCTGCGCCAGGAATCGCGTAGTGGGGTGCGATGGCCTCTGCGTCCGAGCCTCCCCGCCCCGAAGGCGCCGACTTCCTGCCCGAGGCGGCCACGGCCGCCAAGGTGCTCGAGGTCGCCGCGCGCTGTGCGGGGGCCGGCCGCGCGGGGGCGATGGCCACGGTGCTCGAGCGCCACGGGTCGGCCCCCTCCACCCCGGGGCAGAAGCTCTACGTGTGCGACGACGGCACCTCCGTGGGCACCGTGGGCGGCGGCGCCGTGGAGCGCGAGGTGCTGGCGGCCCTCGCGACCTTCCTCACCGACGCGCCTCCCCGGCCCGAGGTCCGCGAGCTCCGCCTCGGCCCGGAGCTCGGCATGTGCTGCGGCGGGCGGGTCTCCGTGCTCCTCGAGCCCATCCTCGGGCTCGTGCCGTGCCTCGTGGTGGGCGGCGGGCACGTCGCCACCGCGGCGGCGCCGCTGCTCGCGCGGCTCGGCTTCGCGGTCACCGTCGTCGACGAGCGCGACGCGTGGGGCGAAGACGGGCGCCTGCCCGGGGTGACCTCGCTCGTGGGCGCGTACGACGAGCTCGGCGCGGCGGTGCCCTCGCGCGGCGTGCTGCTCGTGATGACCCACGATCACCAGGCCGATCAGCGCGCCATCGAGTGGGGCCTGCGCCGAGACTTCGCGTTCATCGGGGGCGTCGGGAGCCGCGCGAAGGCCGAGCGCACGCGCCAGCGCCTGCTGCACCGCGGCTTCTCCGAGGCCGACGCCGCGCGGGTGCGCATGCCGGTCGGCTTGCCCATCGGGGCGCGCCTCCCCGACGAGATCGCCGTGTCGATCGCGGCGGAGCTCGTCGCGTTCCGCCGCGGGCTGGGGCGCCCGTAGCCCGTCCGACGACGCGACGCGGGCTACTCGCCGCAGGCGTCCGGGTGCTCGCCCACGTCCACGCCCACAGACTCGAGCGACCGCACGGTGGTCCCCTTGGGAGTGCCCGACTGGCCCGTATCCATGTGCCAGTGGTTGCGATGATCCGAGTTGTAGTTGGGAGTCAGGATGGTGCTGAAGATCTTCTTGTCGGCGACCTCGCACACGAGATCGTAAAGGAACTTGCTCGTCCCCACCTGCGAGCCCTTGGCGCCGGTGCAGGTGCCGCCGGTGGTCGCCTTGAAGTCGGCGTCCTTGTTGATGTCGAACACGCGCCCGTCGTCCATCGTGAGGTACCGCACGTCGACGGCGCGCCCGAACGAGTGGTTCGAGTAGCCGTTGCTGCCGCAGTTGGGCTCGGGATCGCTCGGCCCGCGGCAGAAGTTGGTCTCGCTCCACGCGCAGCAGCACCGGTAACAGTACGAGCCGAGCGTGCCCACCTTGTGGATGCCCTTGGCCTTCAGCACGTCGGCGAACGCCCAGAGCGTGCGCACGAACTCGCAGGCGATCGGCTGGGTCGTGGGGGTGTCGGCCGAGCCGTTGGTGAACGTGACGCCGTTGATGGGCGCCGGCACCGTCACGGCGTCGACCAGGCCGCGCGCGGTGGTCTTGGTGAAGGGCACGCCGCGCTTCGTGAGGTCCTCGAGGCAGGGGAGCGCGGGCGCGGGCGGCGGCGGCGGGGCCGCGTCTTCCTCCGGCGGGGCGGGCGGCTCGGTGCTGGCGGGAGGGGCCGGCGCGGTCGCCGAGCCGGCGGGATCGGCGGCCACGGGCGCAGGCGACTCCCCGCCGCAGGCGCTCCCGAGCACCCCGACCAGGAGAGCGAGCACCGCGACCGGGAGGGTCGCCGCCGAGAGCGGCCGTGAGGGAGAGCGCATCTCGCCATCCTACAACGCCGCGGGGCGTTTCGCCCGCCCGCCCGCGCGCCGTCGGATCCTCCCGGCCGCGCGCGGCAAATGCGGGTAAAGTCGAGGCACCATGCCCGCGTCGTCTTTCACGTTCACCCTCAACGGGCGGCTCGTCACCGTGTCCGGCGAGTCGACCCACACCACGCTGCTCCAGTATGTCCGCGCGAACGGCAAGACGGGCACGAAGGAGGGCTGCGCCGAGGGCGACTGCGGCGCCTGCACCGTGCTCGTCGTCGAGCGCGACCACGCCGAGAGGCCCACGTACCGCGCCGTGAACGCGTGCATCACGCTGCTGCCGATGGTCGCGGGCCGCGAGGTCGTCACGGTGGAGGGCATCGGCACGCCCGACGCGCTGCACCCCGTGCAGGCGGCGATGGTGGAGCGCTACGGCTCGCAGTGCGGCTACTGCACCCCGGGGTTCATCGGCTCGATGTTCGAGGCGTACTACCGCGACGACGTCCTCGACGGCGTCCGCGGCGACGCGCAGCTGCTCGATCAGCTGAACGGCAACCTCTGCCGCTGCACCGGGTACCGGCCCATCCGCGACGCGATGGTGGCCGCGCGCGCGCACCGCGCCGCCGCGCCCGGCGAGGACCTCTTCCAGCTCCGCCTGAAGAGCGCGACCGCGGGCGCCAGCGTCGACCCGCCCGCGCTCGACTACGAGGCGCGCGAGCAGCGCTTCCTGCGCCCCACGTCCTTCGCCGAGCTCCTGGCCGTGCGCGCGGCCCACCCGGAGGCCGAGCTCGTGTGCGGCGCGACGGAGATCGGCGTCTACGTGAACAAGCACGATCGCCGCTACGCGATGTTGGTCTCGACCGAGGGCGTCACCGAGCTCCGCCGCGTGACCCGGACCGAAGAGGCCTTCGTCGTCGGCGGGGCCGCCACCCTCACCGAGCTCGAGGACGCCATCGGGGCCGAGCTCCCCGAGCTGAAGAAGATGCTCCTCGCGTTCGCGTCGCGGCAGGTGCGAAACCGCGCGAGCCTCGCCGGTAACCTGGTCACGGCCTCGCCCATCGGCGACATGGCGCCCGTGCTCCTCGCCCTCGGCGCCACCATCACATTGGCCTCGCCGCGCGGCGAGCGCACGCTCCCGCTCGAGGCGTTCTTCGTGGGCTACCGCAAGACCGTGCTCGCGGCCGACGAGCTCGTGCGCGCCGTCACCATCCCGCGCCCCGCGGGCGCCGCCGCCGGAGGCCGCCGCGTGGCCGACTCGTTCAAGGTGTCGAAGCGCCGCGAGATGGACATCAGCATCGTCGCGGCCGGCTTCGCGATCGAGCTCGACGGCGCCGGGCGCGTCACCTCGGCGCGCCTCGCGTACGGCGGCGTGGCCGCGACGCCGGTGCTCGCCACGAAGGCCGCCGCGGCGCTCGTCGGGCGGCCGTGGAGCGAGGCCACCGTGCGCGACGTGGCCGCGGTGCTGCGGGAGGAGTTCACGCCCCTCGACGACGTGCGCTCGGGGAAGGCCTTCCGCGCCGAGCTCGTCGCGAGCCTGTTCGAGAAGCTCCACGCGGGCGTCTCGAGCGCGGCGCAAGACGAGGTGGTCACGTTCGCGCGTTCTCCGGAGGCCGAGCCCACGCGCGCGCCGAGCTGCAAGGCGCCGAGCTTCGAGCTGCTCCACGAGAGCGCCGCGGGGCACGTCACCGGCACCGCGCTCTACGTGGACGACGAGGCGGCGCGCCGCGACATGCTCGAGGTCTGGCCCGTGTCGTCGCCGCACGCGCGCGCGAAGGTGGTGTCGATCGACGCCTCGGCCGCGCTGGCGAGCCCGGGCGTCGTGGCGGTGCTCACCGCGCACGACATCCCGGGCACCAACGACGTGGGGGCGGTGCGCCACGACGAGACGCTCCTCGCGCCCGAGGGCGGCGAGGTGAGCTTCGTCGGGCACATGGTCGCGCTCGTGGTGGCCGAGTCCCGCGACGCCGCGAAGCTCGCGACGAAGAAGGTCAACGTGGTTTACGAACCGCTCCCCGCGGTGCTCGATCTCCGCGCCGCCATCGCCGCGGACAGCTTCCACAACACGCCCCACGTCATCCGCCGCGGCGACGCCCAGGCCGCGCTCGCGCGCGCGCCGCACGCGCTCGAGGGCGAGCTCGAGATCGGCGGCCAAGAGCACTTCTACCTGGAGTCCCACGCCGCGTGGGCCGAGTGGGGAGACGACGGCGACGTGGTGGTCACCTCGTCGACGCAGCACCCTTCGGAGGTGCAGGCCGTGGTCTCGCACGTCCTCCACCTGCCGCGGAGCAAGGTGGTGGTGCGGTCGCCGCGCATGGGCGGCGGGTTCGGCGGCAAGGAGACGCAGGGCAACGGCTTCGCGGCGCTCGTCGCGCTCGCCGCCAAGGTCGCCCAGCGCCCCACGCGCCTGCAGCTCGATCGCGACGTCGACATGGCGCTCACGGGCAAGCGCCACCCGTTCCTCGGCAAGTTCCGCGTGGGCTTCGACGCGGAGGGCCGCGTGCTCGCCGCGGTGGTCGACCTCGTCTCCGACGGCGGGTGGGCGCTCGACCTCTCCGAGTCCATCTGCGACCGCGCGCTCTTCCACCTCGACAACGCGTACTACTTGCCGGCCGTCGCGTTCTCCGGGCGCGTCGCCAAGACGAACGTGGTCTCGCACACCGCGTTCCGCGGCTTCGGCGGCCCGCAGGGCATGGTCGTGATCGAGGACATCCTCGATCGCGTCGCGCGCACGCTCGGCCTGCCCCCCGAGGTCGTGCGCGAGCGCAACCTCTACCGCGGCCAGGGCGAGACCAACACCACCCACTACGGCCAGCACCTCGACGACAACCGCATCGGGCGCGTCTGGCCGGAGCTGCTCCGCTCCGCGAAGTTCAGCGAGCGGCGCGCCGAGGTCGACGCGTGGAACGCGAAGAGCCCGCGCGTCAAGCGCGGCCTCGCCATCACCCCGGTGAAGTTCGGCATCTCGTTCACCGCCACGTTCCTGAACCAGGCCGGCGCGCTCGTGCTGGTCTACCGCGACGGCACGGTGCACGTGAACCACGGCGGCACGGAGATGGGCCAGGGGCTCTACACGAAGCTCCGCGGCGTCGCGATGCGCGAGCTCGGCGTCTCGGCCGAGAGCGTGCGCGTCATGAAGACCCAGACCGACAAGGTGCCCAACACCTCGGCCACCGCGGCGTCGAGCGGCGCCGACCTGAACGGCGCGGCGGTGAAGGCCGCGTGCGTCACGCTGCGCGAGCGCCTCGCCGAGGTGGCCGCCCAGATGATCGAGCAGCGCGCCGGCCGCCCGATGCCCGTCTCCCCCGCGGCGATGGTGTTCGCCGACGGCCTCGTGTTCGCCGAGGACCAGCGCGAGCACGCGGTGCCCTTCGCCGAGGTGGCCGAGAGGGCCTATCTGGCGCAGGTGAACCTCTCGGCGCAGGGCTTCTACCGCACCCCGGGGATTGGCTACGATCGGGCGAAGGGCCGCGGCAAGCCCTTCTACTATTTTGCCTATGGCGCGGCCGTGTGTGAGGTGGAGGTCGACGGCTACTCGGGGATGAAGCTCGTGCGCCGAGTGGACATCCTCCACGACGTGGGCGACAGCCTCAACCCCCACATCGACCGGGGCCAGGTCGAGGGCGCCTTCGTGCAGGGCATGGGGTGGCTCACCGGCGAGGAGCTCAAGTGGGACGCGAAGGGCCGGCTCCTCGCGCACTCGGCCAGCACGTACCAAATCCCCTCGATCGGCGACGCGCCGGTGGAGTTTCACGTGACCCTGCTGCCCGACGCGGCGCAGCCGGGCACCATTCACGGCAGCAAGGCCGTGGGCGAGCCGCCGCTCATGTTGGCCATCTCGGTGCGCGAGGCGCTGCGCGACGCCGTGGCGGCGTTCGGCCCCGGCGACACGGGGCCCGTGGCGCTCGGGTGCCCGGCCACCCACGAGGCCCTCTTCCACGCGGTGAAGCGCGAGCGGCAGCGGACGACCACCGCGCGCGCCGCCGAGTGAGCCTGCGGCGCGCGGCGCACGCTCAGCGCGCGAACGGGCTCGCGTTGGACGTGTGCACGAACGCGTCGTAGCGCTCGGTCAGCGCGCGTCGATCCCCGCCCGGGCAGCGCGGCAGCGTCGCGAGGTCGACCTTGCCGTCCGCGGTCGGCGCGCGGCCGACGCACGCCGCGTAGGCCCGCCCCGTCGCCACGAACGCCGCGCACGCCTCGACGAAGCGGTCGTACGCCGCCGCGGCGGTCGTGTCCGCGCCGCCCTCGAGCTCGCCGCGGTGCTCCGCGCCGTACGCGCGGAGGGCGTCGAGCCCCGCCGCGAGCGCGGCGAGCGCCGCCTCGTAGTCGCGGGGGACGAGCGCGCGCGCTCCCGAGGGGTCGCTCGGATCCGCCGGATCGCCGAGCTCGACGAGCTCCCGGGCGAGCTCGAGGACGCGCCGCCTGTGGTACCGAAAGCGCTTGCCCTCCGCGGCCTCCACCCGCGCGAGCGCGCGCTCCGCCAGCGGCCGGGTGAGCCCGCGCACCGCCGCCCGGAGCGCGAGATCGGCCCGCACGAACGCCTCGAGGGCGCCGAGGAGCGCGGGGTGCAGCTCCTTGCCGTGGGCCATGCGGTCGCGGCGGTGCGCCGGCCCCGCTTAGTAGGCGCTCGCGTCGGCGGTGAGCCGCGCGAGGTTCGCGAGGGCCTCCGCGTACGCGAGGCCCGCGGCCTCGAGGGTCGGCTCGGGCGGGCGCATGCGCGCGGCGAGCCGGGCCGCTGTGGCGCAGCGCTCGACGCCCTTGAC
>CAZHGG010000015.1:0-20751 GCA_964531755.1 uncultured Polyangiaceae bacterium | reverse complement strand
CGGTGGACGGGCCCGCCGTCGCGCACATGGTGCTGACGCGCGGCCGGCGCGCCGAGAACGTGACCTTCGACGAGCTCGCCGACAAGCGCCTCGAGCCAGGCCCGGTCACGGTCTCGTTCACCGCGGAGGGGGGCGCGCTCTGGGTGCCGTGGTGCGGCGGTCGCAAGGCGGTGCGGGTGGCCGGCCGCGAGGTGCGCTCGCCGTCAGGGCCGTTCGTCGCGCCGCTGCCGGGCGGGCGCGTCGACGTGGCGATCGACCTCGTCGTGTCCTCGTACGAGCGGCGGGTCGCGTGCGGCGAGGCGCCGCGCGCGGGCGAGCCCGCACGCGCGTCCTGGGGCTTCTCCAGCCTGACGTTCCCGAGCCCGTCGGCGTCGCGCGGGGGCGGCGTCGCGGCGGTGTACGTGCCTCGGGCCCACGACCGCTCGCGGCCCGCGACCGTGCTCGTGGGGGTGCACCCGTGGAACGGCGGGATCTGGACGTATGCACAGTACACCGATCTGGTCCGCGAGGCGGAGCGGCGCGACGTGGTGCTCCTCCACCCGTCGGGGCTCGGCAACTCGCTCTACGTCGCGGAGGCCGAGGCCGAGGTGATGCGCGCGCTCGACGCGCTCGGCCGGGCGCTGCCGATCGATCCGCGGCGGGTCTCGCTCTGGGGCGCGTCGATGGGCGGCGCGGGCGCGACCACCATCGGGCTCCACCGCCCCGACAGGTTCGCCAGCGTCACGAGCTTCTTCGGCGACGCGCGCTACGACCTCTCCACCTACGTGCGCTCCATCCTGCACGACGAGGCCGGGGCCCACGCGGTGAACGCGCTCGACGTGATCGACAACGCCCGGCACCTGCCTATCTGGCTCGTGCACGGCGAGGCCGACCGCGTCTCGCCCATCCGCCAGAGCGAGCTGCTCGACCAGGCCCTCCGCGCGCGCGGGTTCAGCGTGCGCTTCGATCGGGCCCCGGGGGTGGGGCACGAGGGGCGCCTCGTCGAGCGCTTCGCGGCGGAGGTGGTGCGCCGCGCGGCGGTCGCGGTGGCGCCGGAGCACCCCGCGCGCGTCACGTTCCGCAGCGTGCGCCCGGAGGACACCGAGGCGTACGGCGTGCGGCTCGAGCGGGCCGGCGCGGGCGACGCGCTCGTCGACCTCGAGGGCAAAGACGGGCGGGTGGTCGTCCACGCGGCCTCGGGGGTGAAGGCGGTGGTGCTCCGGCCCGGCGCGCTCGGCGTCGCGCCGGCCGCGCCCGTCGAGAAGAGCGGCGCGGACATGGTGCCGGTCCGATGGGAGTGAAGGCGCCGCCCACCGAGCCCGCCGCGCCGCGCCGCTCGCCCGGGCCGCGGGCTGGCGTGCTCGGCCGCTTCCGCACCTTCGTCCTCGTCGTCACGCCGCTGCTCGCGGTGCTCGTGCTCGTCATCGGCCTCCGCGTCGGCGCCAAGGGCGCCGTCCGCGCCGCCACCGTGTGGGGTGCCCCCCCTGGGAAGACCGCGAGCGCCACGACGCTCGCGTGGCAGGTCGTCACCTTCGTCGACGACCGCGGCGTCCGCGAGGCCGTGACGGCCCGCGGGCTCACGCTCACCGCGACGACCAAGAACGGTAAAGTCGCGACCTTTCACGGAAATACGAACGATGACGGCGTGGCCGAGGTGGGCCTCGACCTCGACGTGGCCCCGGGCGACGAGCTGCACGTCGTGGTGACCGCGCCGGGCGAGCGCCTCCCGCTCGCCGAGGGCGACGTCCGGGTGCCCTCGCCCAGCGCTCCGCCGTTCGGTCCCGGGCCCGCGTCCCGCGAGCGCGTCGCCCCCTCGCGCCCCACGAAGCGCACCGGGGGCCTCACGGTCGACCTGTTCGTCACCGACGAGCGGCTGGTGGTCGGGCAGGCCGTCCCTGTCGTGGCCAAGATCACCGACGACCGCGGGCGGCCGGTGGACGGCGCGGAGGTGAGCGTGACGCCCGAGCCGGGGCTCGACGCCAAGCCGTTCTCGCGGACGTGCCGCGAGGGGTACGCGTTCGGCGAGCTCATCGCGCTCTTCCACACCGTGGGCCTCCAGGTCTCCGCCAAGGCGATGGACGGGCGAGAGGGCACGCTCTTCGCGGCGTTGCCCGTGGCCCACGGCGCCAACCTCGTGGAGGCCCCACGCGACGTGGGCCCCTCGCCGTTCCCGGTGACGGTGCGCGCGCCCGCCACCCGCGACGTGGCCTACGTGGAGATCGACAGCGCCGAGGGCCGGGTCTTCGGCACCACGCTGGTGCTCCGCCCCGACCGCTTCGGCCCAAGCGCCACCTTCCAGGCGCCGGCCCTGCCGCCGGGGCGCTACTGGCTCGTGACGTCGGGGGATCCGCGCGGCGCCGAACGCATCGAGGACTCGACCGTCGCGCGGGCGCTCCGCGTGCACGCCCCGCAGCCTGGCGATTCGGCGCCCAAGCTGTCGTGCGAGGAGCGGGCCGCTCCCTCGATCCCCCCGGGCCGGGGGTTCGTCCCCCCCGCGCTGCTCGCCGGGCGCCCGCCGCGCCGGCGCGACGACACCTTCCGCGAGCGCGTGGGCGTGGGGATGGGCCTCGCGGGCCTGCTCGCGGCCGCGGTCATCGAGGTGATGCTCGCGCTCGCGGCGGTGCGCGAGGCCCGCGACACCATCGAGCACGCCGTGCGCGAGGCGGAGGGCGCGGCGCCCGGGGACGGCGCGGGCGCGCCCATCGTGATGAAGCGTGGAAGCGCGGGGAGCGTGGTCGTGGGCCTCGCGGTGGTCGTGCTCGGCTTCGCGTTGCTCGCCGTGCTCCTCGTGTGGAAGACCTAGTCCCGCGGCCTCGCGCCCGCCGCCCACGCGCAGCATCGCCCCGCGCTCGTGATACGACCGCCCGGACCAAGGAGTCCGAGGATGAGCCAAGCCACGCTGCGGGAACGCATTCGCTATCGCGTCGACACCTTCCTCTCCGGGGGGAGCAAGGCGCTGTTTGTCGCCCTCAGCCTCGCGTTCCTCGGCTCGGTCGCGACGCTGTTCGCGTTCCGGCTCGGGCTCAGCTACGCCGCGGGCGACGCCGACACGCCCCTGTGGCGGCACGTGTGGCTCGTGTTCCTCCAGCTCACCGACCCCGGGAACATGTCGCAAGACAACGACACCCGGCAGCTCTACAAAATTCAGACGGTCATGACCGGCTTCACCGGCGTCGTGATCTTCAGCTCGCTCATCGCCTTCCTGAACACCGCGCTGAACGACGCGATCGAGCACCTCAAGAAGGGCCACGGTCGCGTGCTCGAGGAGGAGCACACGCTCATCCTCGGGTGGGGCCCGCGCGTCGTCGAGATCCTCGAGGAGCTCGCCGAGGCCAAGGACAGCGAATACGACCCCGTCGTGACGATCCTCGCCCCCGAGGCGAAGGTCGACATGGACGAGCACCTGCGCGTCGAGCTGCCCGACACGGGCGCCCTCCGGGTCGTCACCCGGCACGGCTCGACCGCCTCGATCCAGAGCCTCCGCCAGGTGAACATCGAGCGCGCCACGAGCGCCATCGTGCTCGCGCTCTGCGACGGCGCGGCGACCCACGACGAGAAGCTGGCCAGCGACGCGCACGTCGTGAAGACCGTCCTCGCCATCGTTAGCCAAATATCGGAAAAGAGCGAGCTATCCATCGTCGCGGAGCTCTTCGACGCGCGCAACCGCGCGGTGGTGGAGGACCTCGCGCGGGGCCGCATCACCACCCTCGACGCGGAGGAGATCCTCGCCAAGATCATGGTGCAGACCTCGCGCACGACCGGGCTCGCGGTGGTGTATTCGGAGCTGCTCAGCTTCAAGGGCTGCGAGATCTACTTTCACAAGGCCCCGTGGGGGAACGCCACGTTCGGCGACGCGCTGTACCGCTTCGCCGACGGCGTGCCCATCGGCCTGCGCCGCGCCGGCGGCGTCATCGTCATGCGGCCCCCGGCCACCACGATGCTCGCGGACAGCGACGACATCATCATCGTCGCGCAAGACGACTCCTCGGTCGAGTTCCAGAAGGCGCCCGTCGTCGTCCCGGCCGGGCTCACCCACGCGGGCCGGACCATCGAGCGCCGCCGCGAGCGCATGCTCATCCTCGGGTGGAGCCCGAAGGCCGAGGTCGTCCTCCGCGAGTACTCGAGCTACGTCCTCGAGGGCTCGAGCGTGGACGTCGCGCTCCCGGCGTGCCCGCAGCGCGTGCTCGAGACCCTCGAGGGCTTCGGTCGCGCGGGGTCGGACGGCGACGCGCCCAGCGTGGCGATCCGCTACCTCGACAAGAACCCGCTCTCGCTCGACGACCTGGCGTCGCTCGACCCGTGCTCGTACGACACCGTCCTGGTCTTCCGGCAGAACCCCGACGCGGAGGCGAGCGCCGAGCGGGTCGACTCGGAGAGCATCATGGTGCTGCTCCACCTCCGCCGGCTCAAGCGCGAGCGCGGCGGGTCCCGCACGAAGATCATCACCGAGGTCCTCGACTCGGCGAACCAGGACCTCATCAACCGCGCCGGCGTCGACGACTTCATCATCAGCGACCGGCTCGTCTCGATGCTCTTCGCGCAGCTCTCCGAGGAGGCCGGCCTGAAGGCCGTGTACGACGACCTCTTCGAGGAGGACGGCTCGGAGATCTACGTGAAGCCCGCGAGCCTGTATTTCGCCCAGTTCCCCGTGGAGGTGCGCTTCGGCGACCTCATCCGCGTCGCCCAGACCCGCGGCGACGAGGTGTGCATCGGCTACAAGCTGAAGTCGCTCGAGGGCGACAGCGCCCGCAACTACGGCGTCTCGCTCGTGCCGCCGAAGGACCAAGTGGTCACCCTCACCGAGCACGACGCGCTCGTGGTCGTGGCCGAGGACGACCGCTAGGATCTCGTCGCCTGCGATCGCGCGGCCGATGTCACAGGTCGCGACGCTCGCGCGACGGGTCCCCATGAGCCAGCGCCGCCTCGCCTCGTTCGCCTCGTTCGCTTCGTTCGCTTCGTTCGCTCACGTCGCCCCGCTCGCCGCGGCGCTGGCGCTGGGGCTCGCGCTCCACACCTCGCCCGCACGCGCTGACGACGCCTACGCGCTCGACGAGCTCTCGCGGGAGATCCCGGCCCGCGGCGCGGTGCGCTGCCCCGCGATGCCGCTCACGGACTACGCGGGCAGCGCCGTGCGCTACCACGCGCCGGCGCGCGTGCACCCCGCGTTCGTCGCCAAGCTCCGAGGGCTGGAGGAGGCCGCGCGCGCCGTGGCCATCGAGGTGTACGGGCGCCCGCCGGTGCGCATCCACCACCTCGGCACCTACAATTGCCGGCGGATCCCCGGGTATCCGCACCTGGTGAGCGAGCACGGCCTGGGCAACGCCATCGACGTCGACGCCTTCAGCTTCGGCGCGCTCCCCGCGGGCGCGGCGTTGCCGGCCGGGGCCCCGCGCGCGCTCCGCGGCCCCTTCGACGTGAGCGTGGCCGCCCACTTCGGCGCGGCGCGTGGGCCGCTGGGCTCCTTGCACCGCCGCTTCTTGCATCGCCTCGCGCTCCGCCTCGCGCGCGACACCTCGCTCTTTCGCGTGGTGCTCGGCCCCGGCTACCCGGGGCACGCCGACCACTTTCACCTCGACATGGCGTCCTACCGCCTCGTCGTGGTCGATGCCTCGCCCGAGGTCGCTCGCTGACACCGGTGTAAGGTTGAGGTCGACCGGCCTTCGCGCGATCGCGTACGCAAAATCATGGGCAAGATCATGGATCAGGCGGCGCTCGCGCTCGGGGCGCTCGCGCTCACCGCGTCCTCGGGGTGCTCACGCACCAAGCCGCTCGAGGTGAAGGCGACGGCCAAGATGGTCAGCGCGCGGGGCGGCACGGACCTCCAGATCGACGTGGTCACCGAGCCCGGCGCGGAGGTGTGGGCGCTCGCCGAGGGCGGCAAGCACCCCTGCGGCACGGCCGACCCGCAGGGCGCGGCGAGGTGTACCTTCGGGCCGGAGCTCGCCGAGGTGTCGATCGGCGCCAAGCTGGGCGCCCGCACCGGCGGGGTCGCGGTCACGCTGCCGTCGGCCGGCGGGCGCGTCGTCCCCGATCCCACGGCCGGCCCCGGCCGCTGGGCGTGCCGCGGGGCGCTCCCGTGCGCGCTCGCGTTCCAGGCGGACGGCTCCCTCCGCGTCTCTCGCGCGCCCGCCGGCACGCGCGTCTCGGTAGGGGACGGCGCGCCCGTCACGGTGGGGCCGGGCGACACCTCGGCGCCCGTGTCGCTCGCGAAGGCGCTCGGGCCCGTGAGCCCCGCCCGGCTCTTCGGGGGCACGGACTCGCTGTTCGAGCTCTCGCTCCCCGTGCGGCTCGAGGGGCAGGGGAAGGTGGTCGAGGGCACCCTCAGCGTCGGCCAGGCCGACGCGAAGCGCGCGGCGGCGGGGTATTTCTTGGGCATCGAGCGGGGCCCGGTGGCCCTCTCGCCGGAGGGCTCCGGCCGCGCGACCGTCGTGGTGTTCGTCGACACGACGGCGACCCAGTCGCACACGGCCTCGCTCGTCGGCGCGGCGCCAACCGCGAGCGCCATCGGCTTCGTGGCGGTGCTGCGGGGGGAGAGCACGCGCTCGAAGGACTGCGGCGTGTACGCGGGCCGCGCGGCGTCGACCCGCGTCAGGGCGACGGAGGTGGACGGCCGGGTCACGCTCTACGACCGCCGGAGCGGCGCGGTGAAGGGCAAGCAGATGTTCCGGGCGCCGCCGGCGAGCTGTCCGAGCCGAGTGCAGGGCGCCAAGACGGTTGCGGTGGGTACGAGCTACGACGCGAACGCCGTGCTCGCCTGGGTCACCAAGCAGACCTCCGGCTGAGCGCTCGGGCCTTCGTCGCCCCCTCGGCGGACGAGGCGGTCTCGCGCCTGTCGAGGGCGAGGCCCTTGTCCGCCCGGGATGGAGGGGCAACACTGCGTCGCCATGAGCGACAAGCCCCAGACCGAACGCCGCGTCGCCCTCGTCACCGGCGCGACCCGCGGGATTGGCCGCGAGATCGCCGTCGGCCTGGCCGGGCGCGGCTTCGCGGTCGTCGCCACGGGGCGGGACGCGACGCTCGGCGAGGAGGTCGCGCGCGCCCTCGGCCCGTCGGCCGCCTTCCACCCCCTCGACGTCACCCGCGAGGCCGACCACACGCGGATCGCGCGCCTCCTCGAGGCGCAGCACGGGGGTCTCGACGTCCTGGTCGACAACGCCGGCGCGAGCTTCGATGGCTTCGACGCCGATGTGGTGCGGCGCACGCTCGACGTGAACTTCTTCGGCGCGATGCGCCTCACCGACCGCCTCCTCCCGCTCCTCCGGCCCCACGCGCGCGTCGTGATGGTGTCGAGCGGCATGGGCGAGGTCGCGTGCCTCGGCGCGGAGCTCCGAGCCGAGGTGATGGCGCCCACGCTCGATCGCGCGGGACTCACCGCGTTCGTGGAGCGCTTCATCGCGGACGCCGGCGCGGGCGCCCACGCCGCGCGGGGCTGGCCATCGAACGCCTACCGCGTGTCGAAGGTGGCGCTGAACGCGTACACGCGCGTCCTCGCGCGCGAGCTCGAGGGCGACCCGCGGCGCGTGCTCGTCAACGCGGCGTGCCCCGGCTGGGTCCGCACCGACATGGGCGGCCCGGGCGCGCCGCGCACCCCCGCTGAGGGCGCGCGCACGCCGCTGTGGCTCGCGACCCTGCCGGAAGACGGCCCGACCGGCGGCTTCTTCCGCGACGAGGCGCGGATCCCGTGGTGAGCGGGCCCCCACGGGCGCCGCCTACTTCAGCTCCACCACCCTGAGCGAGCGGCTCCTGCTGGGCGAGCACCCACAAGCGCGTGAGCATCCACGTCCTCGGAGCGGTGCCGCGCGGCCACGCTCGATCCGGGCGGGCTCGGCGGACCTCACCGCGCTTCGTGCGCGTCTCCTCGGCGGCCACCACACGCTCAAGCGCGCCTTGGACGCCTGCTCGGACGAGATCCTGCACCGGCGTGGCACGCCGAGACACGCCGCCTCGGTCGCGAGCAGGAGGGCGAGCTCGCACGGCGAGCCTGACGAGGTGCGCGCACGGTGCACGCACGTGAGCGCCGCGAAGCTTCGTCGGGATCGGCCGCCGATCGCCGCGCATTTTTCGCCATCGCCTCGCGTGCGGGCTGCGCGAGCACGCGGCACGGCCGATGCAGACACGTGCTTCGAATGCCGGGCACGTCGTCCGGTCTTCGACTCGAGAGGGATCCATGCACGTCATTCGCAGGTCATTCGCCGCCGCACTCTGCTTCTCGCTCGTCGCCGGAGCCACAGGCACCGTCCACGCCCAATCGGCCTGCAACTCGGGATCGCGCGTGCTCGCCGCGATCTGGTCCCAGTGGGGTGCCCGAATCAAGGCGAAGCAGTGCAAGACCTCCGAGGAGTGCCTCGCGAACGCCCAGAAGAAAGAGGACCTCTACCGCGAGATGATCACCTTCTGGAACCAGCAATCCCAGGGCTCGTGGGCCACCATCGGTCCGCGCCCGCTGCTCGTCGCCGGGGCGAAGAACGACGGGAAAGTGCTTGCGGGCGGCTCGCGCCTCTTCGTCTCTCAGACTCCGCTCGAGGGTGATCGATGGGAGGTCGTCGTGACCAAGGAGGGCAACGGCGGCGCCGACGTGACCGTGTCGTCCAGCGATGGCGCGAGCTGCAACGTGGGGGCTCAGGTCTCGTTCGCGAAGGCCGACAAGGTGGGGACGAAGAAGACCCTGGTCCTCACCTCCGCGAACGGACGGCTGGGCGTGGTGAAGGTCGACGCGAAGGGCACGGACGCCTTCGACTACGGGTTCACCTTCGTGAAGAAGTAGGAGCGCATCATGTCGAAGAGAGCACTCGTCCTTGCAGGTCTCGGTCTCGGTCTTGGCGTGATGTCGGGGAGCGCCAGCGCCTCTCCATCGTCGGAGATCCGCTACGGAACGCGTGTCGTCGCGAACGGCGTGGAGGGCTCCAGCGGCTACACCGCCTACATGTGCGCGCGCAGCGGGGCGGCCGGAACGACCCCGAAATACTTCACCAAGACGACCTCTTACGCGAAAGACGTGGACGTCTATCTCGTGGAGACGACCCTCCTCGCGCCGAGCAAGGAGTACACCATCAAGCCAAACGGTGACGTGAACCGCGGCTCGCTCAAGATCGGGCGGCTCGTCTACTCGCGCGGCGTGACCACGACGGTGACCTACTACGACGCGGGCGGGAACAAGAAGGGCTCGGTGTCGTGGTCTCCCGCTTCGGGAGGCATCTACAACGCGAGCGGGGCGGTCATCGGCTCGTACGGGAGCGCGGCGGACGGCGACATGCGGATGCTCGCGCTCACGTTCTTCTACCTCGCGCCGCTCCACGGCTGTTGAGGCCGCACGAGACTACGAGCGGCCGGCGATCTTCCACTTCTTCATGAGGCGGTGCAGCACGAAGCGATTGGCGAGGCCGAGGTCGCGAAACGCGCGATCCTGGACGCCGTCGGCCCGGTCCAGCGCCGCGCGCACGTCCTCCTCGGTGAGCGTCTCGGGCGAGCGATGCGGGCGCTCTTCCTCGGTCCGCTCGAGCTCCGCGCGCACCGTCGGCGTGAGCTCGAGCGTGTCGCCCTGGCTCGACCCGAGAGAGAGCCAGAGCAGGGCGTCGAGCTCCCGCACGTGCGTGCGGTACGTGTGCCCCACGAGGGCCTTCATCAGGCCCGCGGAGACGCGCGGCGCGCCCGCCGCGTCGAAGAAGCGTTGCTCGATGTCGGGGTCGGTCTTCGCGACCCTCTGGAGCAAGTGCCGCGCGATGAGGGGGATGTCCTCGCGCCGCTCGTCGAGGGGTGGCACGGTGAGCCTCAGACGGAAGCGAGCGGCCACGTCGTGCTTCAGGGACGACACGGGCCGATTCGTCGCGGCGACGAGGCGCAGATCGGCCCGGCGTACGCGGGCCTCGCCGAGGCGCTGGTACTCGCCGCGCTCGTCGAGCACCCGGAGGAGACGCGCCTGGATCTCGTCGGGGAGCTCGCCGAGCTCGTCGAGGAAGAGCGTGCCGCCGTCGGCTTCGCCCACGAGCCCCTTCCGGTCCGGCGTGCCCGGGTTCGGATAGTTCGCGAGGTTCCCGAACAGCTCGGCGTCGGCGAGGCCCGCCGGAATGGTCACCGCGCTCCTCGAGACGAGCGCCTTCCGGGCGCGCTTCGACTGCCCGTGCACCGCCTGCGCGACGAGCTCCTTGCCCGCGCCGCTCGGGCCGAGCACGAGCACGTGCGCGGCGCGCGCGGCCACGAACGCGACGTGCTCGCGGAGGAGCCACGCGGCGGGGCTCTCACCGACGATGCCCGCCGAGTCCTCCGCGCCGAAGGCGATCGTGGCGTGAGCCACTCCCCGAGCGACCGGGATCTGCGTCGGGCGTGCGACGCACACGAACGCGAGCTGTCCCTCGATCTCGCAGGTGTCCCCGGGACCGAGCGAGGCCTCCTCGCACGCCGCACCGCGAGGGCTGAGCAGCTTGCGGCGGCCGAGGTTGCCCACCGAGATGCGGTCGCCGTCGTGGGAGACCGTCAAGGAGAGCTGCCTCCGTGAGAGCGCCGCCAGCGAGAGCGGAGGTCGCGCTTCGGTCGCGCCGGGCCGCTGCCGACGGAGGACGGCGCGCTCCTCGTGCTCTCCGTGCTCGGCCTCTCCGCGACCGAGGATCTGCGGCGCGTCGGTGGGGAAGACGACCTCGCCGATTCGAGAGGTGTCGACGCACCACACGACCGCGAGCGCGAGCCGCAGCCCGAGGTCCGCGGCGTCGCGCGAAGTGGGGGCGTCGTCGACCGTCTCCCGGCCTACCATGTGAGCGAGCCTACCGGCGTGAGTCCAACTTTCGTACGAGCAACCGAGGCGTGTGACGACCACGCGAGGTAGCCGCAGACCCCGAGCGCCACGAGCCCGAGCCCGATGGCGGCCGTCGATCCCCACGCGAAGCCGACCGCACGATCCATCGCCGCGGCTCCCTCGGGCGTGCACGTCGAGCGCGTCGGGCAGGCGTCGTCGCTCGCCGCCTTCTGCGCGAACGCGAGGCCTCCGCTCACTCCGCCGACGACGAGGAGGCCCGCTCCACCGAGCCCGAAGCCGACCGCGGCGCTGCGACGTCCGGGGCTTGGGTCCTCGTCGCCCGGCGTGCGACCGAGGGGTGCAGCCCTCGAAGGCGCGAGGCTCACGAGGTGCGGTATCCGCACCTCGTGGACCGCCGGGGCGGAGCGCACCTCGAACCCGGCTTCCCACGAGGCGTGACCGGGGGCGCTCGCACGAACGACGTGGTGCCCTGGATCGATCGGGAGAGAAAGGCCCCAGGCGGCCGGCCCGATCGACGTGTCGTCGAGGAGCACCTCGAGGCCGACGACCTGCGGCGCGAAGAGCCGCGCGTGGCTCATGCGAGGCCGTATCGACGCCAGCTTCTCGCGCGACGAGGCCTCGCGGTCCTTGCGGCCGTCGCGGATCGCGGCGCTGAGCGCTTCGTTGTAGGTTGCATACGCCGAGGCCAGCTTGCCGGTCTGCTCCAGGCAGGCGCCGAGGTTGAGGAGCGTGCCTCCGCCGGGATCGATGCGCTGACTCTCGGCGAGCTTCGGACAGGCTTCCTCGTACCTCTGCTGCTCCATGAGGGCCACGCCCTCCTCGAAGAGGACCTGCGCCACGGCAGCGGCGCTGGGCTGCGCGGACGCGGGCGGCGCGAGCAGCGTCACGGAGGACGCCACGACCACCGCGCCCGCCGCGCGTCGCGCCTGCCTGGTGGTGATCATCGGAGACCATCATGCCAGAGTCGTGCCGCGCGGGGGATGGGGCACCGCGCGCGTGTGCGCGGCTACTTCCGATCGTGTGTGAGAATGACGCCCGAGTCGGGCCGAGGCGCAGGGCTCTCGGAGGCGAGCGGAGGCGGCGGCGTCACGCGCGGCGCGGAGGCCTGGGCGCTCACGACCGCCGGGAGGGTGCGGATCGTCGCGCTCGGCGGCGGCGCGGAGGGCGTCGTCACGAGCGCTCGCGCGGACGGCGCGGAAGAGGGAGGCGGCTCGGGCGCGCGCGTGGGAGCTTGCGACGCCACGGTGGGGGACACGTCCGGGAGTGGAGGCGGGGAGGGCACGGGCCGGGAGGCGAGGTATCCTCCGGCTCCCAGGGTGAGCGTTGCGCCGACCACGAACAGCCCCTTGACCGAGGTGCGCGGGCGGGTCGGCGCGGCGATCGTGGTTGGGGACGTGGCCTGGGTCGGGGCGGCGATCGCGGTCGGCGCAGCGATCGCGGTCGGCGCAGCCGTCGCGAGCGTGGCTTGGATCTCTTCGAGGGTCGGGCGGTCCTCGCGCGACTGGGCGACCATTCGGGAGGTGAGGTCGGCCAGGTCTTTCGGCGCGTCGGGCGCGGCGATCGAGAGCGGTACGATGGGCTCACGCGTGATGGCCTTCATCACCTGGCCGAGCGTCGGCGCGGCGGTCGGGGGTGCACCCGCCAGCGCCTCGTAGAGCATGATGCCGAGCGCCCACACGTCGGCGCGACCGTCCACGTCGGACTCGCCGAAGACCTGCTCCGGCGCCATGTAGATCGGCGTGCCGACGAGATCTCCAGTGTCGGTCGTCGTCGAGGCCTCCTCGAACGTCGCGCCCACCTTGGCGAGGCCGAAGTCGACCACCTTCACCACCTCGGTGCGCGTCGCCGAGCGCACGAGGAACACGTTCTCGGGCTTCAGGTCGCGATGCACCACGCCCACGGCGTGGGCGGCGGCGAGCGCCTCGACGATCGGGAGGAAGATCGCGCGGGCCTCGTCGGGCTCGAGGCGCCGTCGTCGCGCGAGGCGGGCGGCGAGGGTCTCGCCCTCGAGCAGATCCATGACGAGAAACGGCGCGCCGTCGTCGAGCTCGAGGACGTCGAGCACCTCCGCGACGTTCGGGTGTTTCACCGCGCACGCGGCCCTCGCCTCGCGGAAGAGTCGCTCGTGGCTCCGGAGATCCGACGCGCGCTCGGTGCTCAGGAACTTCAGCGCGAACGACTTGCCGGTGAGCGTGTGTCTGGCCGCCCACACGACCGCCATCCCACCGCGTCCCACGACCCGTTCGAGCTCGTAGCGCCCCGCGACCACGAGGCCAGCGACGAGCTCTTCCTCGAGAATTTCCATCATGGCCGGAACCGACGACTCCGGTCATACCACACCGCCACGACGCGGCCGGGTGCGCTACGCTTCCTCCCGTGCGCAGGCCGGTCGCTGTCGTCAGCTGTCTACTCATCGGGGGGCTCGGCGCTTGCCATCTCCTCGTCGGGACCGAGGATCGCACCGTCGGCGTCGCGGACGCGAGCCCTGCCACGACCACCGACGCGGCCGACGGGCCCACCCCTGACGGCGGCGCCCAACCCGCAGACGCCGCCATCCCCGCGGACGCGCTCTCGCCGGACGCCTCGGACGCGGCGTGCGATCTCGAGCGCCCGTTCGGCTCTCCGACACCCCTCAACGCGGTGAACAGCGTCGGCGGAGAGTTCGGCGTGACCCTCTCGCAGGACGAGCTCGAGATCTTCGTCACGACCACGACGCGCGCCGGATCGCGCGCCGCCGTGCACCGCTCGACACGCTCTTCCGTCGGGGAGACCTTCTCACCGCCCACCCGCGTGACCGAGCTCGACGTCCCCGAGCCTCACTGGGGCGTCACTCTCTCCCCGGACGGCCTCGTCCTCCTCGTCTCGGCCGGGCCGCGCCCGCGGTTCATCCACCGCGCCGTCCGAGCGACGCCGACCGAGCCCTTCGGGCCGTCGGAGCTCCAACCCTTCCTGGAGAACGCCGAGGGCAAACAGTTCGACACTCCCTACATCGGAGGAGGCGGCGCGCTCTACGTGTCGCGAGAGTCCGGACCGCAGTTCGATCTCTTCTTCGCGTTCACCGACGGCGGCGCCTACTCCCCGCCGAAGGGCCTCTTCGCGTTCAACACCTCTGGCACGAGCGAGGAGTGGCCGGTGGAGTCCATGGACGGAAAGACCTTCTTTTTCGCAAGCGGAGGCCTCGCGTCGAGCGAGATCGTCGAGGCCCACCGCGCCTCGGCGACCGAGCCGTACAGCGCCGGCAAGACCCTCTCGTTCCCTCAGTCGGCGATCAAACATCCAGGGTGGATCTCGCCCGACGGATGTCGTCTGTATCTCGTGATGGAAAACGCGCCGGGAGGCAGCGGCGGAGCCGACGTGTTCGTGGCGACCCGCGGTCGTTGAATTGGCGGTCATGGTCTTGGATCGAGACCGCCGATTTGGCCGGCTGGTGGACCTAGACCCCCTTGCCGATTTCGATGTCGCCCGTCCACTGCGGAGGACGAATCGGCGCGGGCGGCACGAGGCCGGCGCGGAGGTCGGTGCGCACTCGGAGGGGACGTCGGGGGGGATCGACGCGGCGTGGCTGTTCGGTCTTCATCAGATGCCCTGTCCGATCTCGATGTCACCGCCCCACGAGCGCGGGCCGAGGCCTGGGGGGAGCGCGCTGAGGCCGACGCGGACGTGCGTGCGCACCGCGAGGGCGGGCCGGCGGGTGGAGTCGCGAGGGGAGTTGCGCGGCGTCGGGGGTGTGGTCTCGGTCGACATGTCTTCTCCTGTTGATGCGGGCGACGTGCTCGCGTCGAGGCGCATTGCAGATCGTGTGCCGCTCGCTCGCTGGGAACCGCTCGGCCCGTTCGCGGTGGAAACGCGCAGGACCCTGCTCGCGGGAGGTGCGCGCACCGTGCGCGCACGGCTCGACCCGCCGGTCGCGGACGCTCCAGGCTGCGGCGAATGGCCACGCGGCCATGAGCGCGCGTCTCGAGGCCGTCGCCGCGCTCTGGCTGCCCGGGGTCTGCGTGTACACGCTCGACGCGTGATGGGAGGCCGCTCGGCCGCCTCGTCCCGCTGGTCGAGCGGGCTCGGGCCCGTCGACGTGCTGGCGGACGCGTGGGCGTGGCACTCCCTCCCGGGCCCGGTCGGGCTGGCCACGCATCCTGGCGTCTACGAGCACGCGCGCAGCGCCAACGGCAAGCCGGGCCTCGCGAACGTGTGGTCGCTCTGGCGGGTCACGCGCGAGACCGCCTGCATGCACGTGGTCCCCTTCCGCAAGGACCCAGCTACCCCGACGCTCTCTCCCGCGAGCTCTGGGACGCGACCTCGGTGTCCACCACCTCGACGCGGTCTCGCCCGCGCTGCTTGGCCCGCCGAAGAGCCCCGTCCGCGCTTCGAAGGAGTTCGTCGAGCGTCGTGCCGTGCGCTCCGAACTGGGCGAGCCCGATGGAGACCGACACCCGCGCGGCGCTCCGCTCCCGCACCTGTACACGCAGCGCCTCCGCGCGCTCTCGCGCGGGCTCGAGGGTCATCCCGTACAGCAGCATGACGAACTCCTCGCCACCGAGGCGGCAGACCACGTCCTCCACGCGCACGGCCGCCCGCAGCGCCTCGGCCACCTCCCGCAGGACGGAGTCCCCGACGTCGTGCCCGTACTTGTCGTTGAAGGCCTTGAAGTGGTCGACATCGATCATCGCCACGGAGATCGGCGAAGAATCCCGCTGCGCGCGCGAGATTTCCCGCGCGGCGGTCTCCTCCAGATACCGCCGATTGAACAGCCCCGTCAGCGTGTCGCGGATCGACAGCTCGCGGAGCCGATCGCGCAGGCGGATATTGCTCAGCGCCTGCGAGATGTCCTCGAGGGCCGTGCTATTCGTGACGTCCGCGAGGTGGAGCTCCGGCGGGGCGGAGAACACCGCCACACCGACGGTTTGCCCGTGCGTCATCATGGGGACGCAGGCCGCGTCGCCGAAGCCCTCCAGGTGCGCGCAGCAGGTCGGGCTCACCGCCGTCGACAGGTGCGGACGCGACAGGCGGACGGCCCAACACTCCGGCTCGGTGAAGGCCTGCACCCCCGAGAACCCGCGCCAGCTCGCGGTCCGGGAGAGCGCGTCGCGCGAGGAGGGCTGCAGGTAGAGCGCGCCGGGGCGCCCCCCGAAGATGTCGGGCAGGAGCGCGCACGCCAGCCGAACGACCTCCGCCTCGGAGCCCGCGTGCTGCAACATCGACGACAGCTCCGCGGCCTTGCTCATCAACCGCTGGAGGCCGTGCAGTTCTTCGACCCGCGCGGCGAGCTCACGTGCGTGGCGCTCCCGCTCGCTCACGTCGATCACCGTGCCGATCACGAACTCGCCCTGGGGGGTGCTCACCGGCGCGAGCCCGATCTCCACCGCGAACTCCGTGCCGTCCCGCCGAACGCCCACCAGCGATCCGCCGCCGCCGATGTTCCTCGCCTCGCGGGCGCGAAAGAACCGCTCGATCAGCTCGGAGTGGCCCTTTCGGAGCCGCTCTGGGATGAGCGCGGTCACGTGTTTCCCCCGAAGCTCGCCCTCGTCGTACCCGAACAGGGTGGCCATCCGGCTGTTGACGAGCACGAGCGTCGCGGCCGAGTCTATCGCGAACATCGCGGTCGGCCCCGCTGTCACGATCGTCCGCGCGAGCTCCGTGGACGCGGCCACGAGCGACTGCGCCGACGCGATGATGAGGCGGCTCTGCGGATCGAGCCGCCCGGAGAGCTCCAGCAAGCGGTGTTGCCCGTCGCCGTGCCGGACGCGAGCCTCGAAGCGCGCGACGTAGCCCACCTCGAGAAGGGCGCCGAGCGCGGAGCGCGCGGAGGGGATGTCGTCGGGGTGGATGAAGTCGAAGAACGTTTGACGGCAGAGCTCCTCGCGGGACACTCCCATCAGGTTCGCCCAGGCCGTGTTGACGCGCAGCAGCCGGGCTTGGAGGTCGGCCAAACCGAGCGCGACTGGGGCGTTCTCGAGGGTCTCCTCCGGCCACGCGATGTCGTTTCCCGGGCTCACCTTCGACGAGTGTATCTGCTCGCTGCATGGGCGCGAGAGGTAGTTGGTTCCTCCCGGCGGCCTCCGGTCGCGGGTTCGCGCGGGCTCGGGAGCTTCGCGTGGGGTGGCACGACCGATCGCGAAAAGCGGAGCGGTTGCTTGACGGCAAGGGACGTGCCACGCGCATGGCCGAGCGCGCCGGCTCGGCCATGCGGGGACGATGGGGCGCTTGGTCGAAGGGCGGGCGCGCCGATTCACGTGCCGCGAGAGAGGGTCAGGGCCGAACCACTGGCGGGCGCTCTCGGGCGGTGCTAAAGCGCGCCTGTCCTGCCGTGGGGAGAGGAATCATGAAGGAAACGAGCCGCTCGATCGCACCGTCGCTGTCCACGTGGGCGGCCTTCTCGAGCGTCGTCGCGGTCACCGCGTGCGCGGGCGGCGCGCCGGAGCAAGCGGCCCCGGAGGCCACGGCGCAGGTGGAGTCGGCCCTCGCGGGGGAGCCGACCAAGCTCTTCCTGGCCATCGACGGCCTCGACAAGCTCACGAGCTCGGCTGGCTGGATCATGAGCGTCGAGGGAGGCAACGCCACCTCGGACGTGGTGACGAACAAGGTCGCCGACGGAAACCCCTTCGTCATCGACGGCCTCGACAAGGCGTCTCCGGACGGCTTCTTCGCGAGGAAGAACATCGGCGCCGGCTTCCAAGAGGTCGCCGTGAAGGTCTCCCCGCGGGACGTCACGCCCGCGCTCGGCGCCTGGATCAGCGACTTCCTCTCGGGGCGCGCCACGCCGCGGAGCGGAGCGCTCGTCGCCTGCACGGCCGATCTCACGGCCTGCGAAGAGTCCTCGTTCGTGAGCGCGCGGATCACCGAGGTGGGGTTCCCGGCGACCGACGGCGCCAGCAAGGACGCCGCGTTCATGACGCTCAAGTTCTCGCCGTGGATCACCCGGAACAAGAAGGGCGACGGCTCCGTGGTCCAGGGCACGTCCTCGACCTCGCAGAAGATGTGGGCGCCGAGCGATTTCAAGTTCACGGTGGACGGCGTCGACGTCAAGGCGTCCAAGGTGGACGGCCTCACCGTCAAGCAGAGCGTGCCCGGCAAGCTCGAGTTCCCGGCGCTGAAGGTGACCGTCCCCGACCAGTGGGCGGATCCCGTGAGGAAGGGGGGCTCCCCCCGGCAGGCGGGCGTGATGACGTTCCTCGACACCCTCGGCGGGGCCTTCTTCACGCTGCGGTGCGATGGCCTCACCCGGCTCACCTCGTCGTCCCCGCGGAGCAACAACGAGGACAAGATCGCCTCCGTCGTGGTCGAGATGTACTGCGAGAACATCACGAGCAAGTTCAACTAACGGCCATGGCGAGCCTCGAGAGCTCGTGGAGCCACGGCTACGTCACGGAGCTCGACTACACGCGCGGCTTTTACGCGGACATGGCGCCCGAGTGGCTGGCGTTCGTGGCGAGCACGCTCGGCTTCGACCCGCCGGCGATCGATGGCGCGTTCCGCTACCTCGAGCTCGGGTGCGGCCGTGGCTTCACGACCAACGTGCTCGCGGCCGCACACCCGCGCGCGGAGCTCGTCGCGAACGACATGAACCCGAGCCACGTGCAGAGCGCGCGGCGGCTCGCGCGCGACGCCGGGCTCTCGAACGTGACGTTCCTCGAGAGCAGCTTCGAGGAGCTCCTGTCGCAGGACATCGGGAAATTCGACTTCATCGCGCTCCACGGCATCCTCTCGTGGGTGAGCGCCGAGACGCAGGCGCAGATCGTCAGGATCTTGAGCGAGCGGCTCGACGCGGGCGGGCTCGTGTACGTGAGCTACAACTGCCTCCCGGGCAGGGCCGCGCAGGAGCCGCTCCGCCGCCTGTTCCTCGAGGACGCCGCGCGCCGCGTAGGGCCGCTCGAGCAGCGCGTGGCGGACGCGCAGCGCTTCGCCCGCGCGCTCCGGGACGGCGGCGCCGGCTACTTCACCCAGACCCCGACCGCCGCGGCGCGGCTCGACGAGGTCGGCACCCAGCGGCAGGACTACGTCGCGCACGAGTTCTTCAACCGCGACTGGCGCCCGCTCTACCACCTCGACGTGCGGAGCGCGTTCGCGGCCGCCAAGCTCGTCTACGTGGGGACGACGATGCTGGTCGAGAACACCGACGCGCTCATCCCGGCGGAGGTCCGCGCCCCGTTCCTCGAGATCCAGGACGCGGCGTGGAAGGAGCAGGTGCGCGACTACATCACGAACCGCCAGTTCCGCGTCGACCTCTACATGCGCGGCGGCTGCCGCCTCTCCGCGCCCCGGCAGCGAGAGCACCTCGAGGCGCTGCGCCTGTGCCTCGTCGCCGACGTCTCCGGCTTCGAATACAAGCTGCGCGTGCCGCCCGTCGAGGTGGCGCTCGCGCGGGACATCTACGAGGCCCTCTTCGAGGCGCTCGCGCGCGGACCGCTCACGATGCGGGAGATCGTCGAGGCCACGAACGGCAAGGTGTCGGAGCAGCACGTCCGCGAGGCGTGCTTCCTCACCGCGGGGCTGCTCCGCCCCGCCACGACGGCGACGGGCCCGACGGCGGCCGCGTGCGCGCGCTTCAACCAGGCCGCGGTGCGCGAGGCGCTCGCGGGCGACGAGGTCCCGGCGCTCGCCTCCCCTGTGCTCGGGAGCGGCGTGCGCATCGCGACGCCGGACATCCTCGCGCTCGCCGCGATGGAGCAAGGTGGCGGCGACGAGGCGGTGCTGGACCGGGCCATGGCCCACCTCACGCGGGCGGATCGGCTCGAGGCCAACGAGCCCGGTGCCGCCGAGGGGGCCCGCGCCCGGCTGCGCGAGCGCATCGCGGCGCTCGAGGCCCAGATGGTGCCGGTGTGGAAGCGGCTGGGGGTCAGCACCCTGGCGTGACGGCGGCCACGAGCGAGGGCTTCGGCCTCGACTTCGACGCCCCCCGCGGGATCCACGAGGGCGTGCGGCGGCGGGTGCGGTGAACGGCCGCCACCCCGGCCGGGGCGGCGTAGACACGAGCCTCGTCGACGTCCATACTGGTGCGGGGGTGGTGGGGCGCGCGCCCGCGCGGTCGAGGTCCCAAGTGGGACCTGGGACCGACAGGAGTCAACGGGATGGGTGCTCTTGCCGCCGCAATGCTCAGGCTCGGGGGCCGCGACAGGATCGCCTTCGGGTGGCTCGCGCTCGCGGGCATCCTCTCCGCCTGCGCCTCACGCTCCGAGCCGGTGGGCTCGGTCGCCTCGTCGATCCGCGGGGGCTACGACGACGCCACCGACGTGGCCGTGGTCGGGATCCAGGACGACGGCAACGGCGCGACCTGCACGGGCGCGTTGATCGCGCCGAACCTCGTGCTCACCGCGCAGCACTGCGTCGCCGCGGTGCCCACCCCGATCACCCCCGACGCCATCTTCGGGGCGCCGCGCCCCGTCCAGAGCCTCTTCGTGACGACGCGGGCGAGCTTCAGCTCCCGGCCGTCGGACTACCACCGGGTGTCGTCGATCGTCCTCCCCCCTGGCGTGCGCTCGGTGATCGGTCAGGACGTCGCCCTCCTCGTGCTCGCGGGCCCGATCGCCCCGGCCGAGGCGACGCCGATCGCGCCGCGCCTCGACTCGCCGCCCGCGGTCGGCGAGGTCTACTCGGCGGTGGGGTACGGCGCCACGGACCTGTCCGGAGGAGTCCCGACTGGCGGCGGGACCCGGCGCAGGCGCGATGGGCTCGGCGTCCGCTGCCTGGCGAGCGGCTGCGCCCCCAGCGACGTGGCGGCGAGCGAGTGGGGCGGCGAGCAGGGGCCGTGCCCGGGCGACTCCGGCGGCCCGGCGCTCGATCTGTCCGGTCGGGTGATCGGGGTGGTCGCGCGCTCCGCCGTCGATTGCACGGCACCGACGTACGCGCTCCTGCCGACGTACCGAGAGTGGCTCGTGGCGGAGGCCGTCAGGGCCGCTCGCGGCGCGGGGCTCGCCCCCCCCGCGTGGGCGTCGGACGGCGCGCCCGACGGGGGCGCCCCTGACGCTGGCGGGACGGACGCCTCCGGCGCGGCGGACGCGGGCGGCGCGGGCGCGGGCAGCCCGGACGCG
>CAZHGG010000014.1:0-20873 GCA_964531755.1 uncultured Polyangiaceae bacterium | reverse complement strand
CCCGCGTGGCCTTCTCCGATCTCTGGCGCGACCTGCGCGACGCCGCCGACATCCTGCGGCACGCGCGCGGCGTGACCGAGGTCGTCCGCGCCGTGCTCCCCGCCTCGCTCCGCGAGCGCCGCGTGCTGAACCGGGGCGACGGCGCCCACGAGGACGCCACGCCTTGCCCGAGCCTCGCCTCGCCCCTCGCGCAGACCCTCCGCGCGCTCGGCGGGGCGCTGCGGGCCGACGCGGTCGACGACGAGGGGCGCGTGCACTACGGGCGCCTGCGGGGCTCTGCCGCGTACGCGGAGCTCTGCCGCGAGAGCGCGCGCCTCGTGGCCGTCACGCCCGACGACCTCCCCACCGACGCGGCCCGCGGCGCGTTCTGGATCAACCTCTACAACGTGCTCTCCATCCACGGCGTCATCGCGCTCGGGATCGAGCGCTCGGTGATGGAGCTGCCGAGCTTCTTCTCGCGGGTCGCCTACGACGTGGGCGGCGAGACGTTCACCCCAGACGAGATCGAGAACGGCGTGCTCCGCCGCAACGCCCCGCACCCCGCGACCGGCGAGCGCCTCTTCGCGCCGGACGACGCGCGGCTCGCCTACTGCCCCACGGAGGTGGACGCGCGGATCCACGCGGCGCTCGTGTGCGCGTCCAAGAGCTGCCCGCCGGTGCGCTTCTACACACCCGAGGCGCTCGACGACGAGCTTGGCCGGGCGATCGCGGGGTACGTCGCCGCCGAGGTCGAGGTCCGCGACGACGCGCTCGTCCTCCCCATCACCTTCCGCTACTACGCGCGCGACTTCGGCGATCTGCGCGCGTTCTTGCGGCGCCACGCCGAGGGCGACCAGCGCGCCGCCATCGACGCCGCGTTCGCGCGCGGCGCGCGCCTCGAGTACCGCCGCTACGACTGGTCGCTGAACCAGGCGTGAGCGGCGCCTCGCCTCGCCAAGTTAGGCGGTGCCCCAGCGCGGGGACTGACCGAAGAGGCCCGGCCGGAGCGCAGGCTCCACGCCGACCGACACCTCGCTCGTGCGCTCGGGGTGCTTGCCGCTCACGTTCTTGTAGAATGCACGAATCTGCCGCATGTCTTTGTGGAGATCGCCCGTGGGGTAGAACAGCGTGCCGAGCCCCGAGGTCTTCTTGGCGTAGTCGAGGTAGCCGAGCACGACCGGCACGTCGGCGGCGCGGGCCATGTAATAGAAGCCCGTCTTCCAGCGCTCGGCCCGGCGGCGCGTGCCCTCGGGCGCCACGATGAGGAAGAGATCCTCGTGGGCGCGGAGGAGGTCGGCCACCTTGGTGACCATGTCTTTGGTCTTGGCGCGGTCGACCGGGAGGCCGCCCGTCCACCGCATGAACCGCCCCATGAGCGGGTTCTCGAAGAGCGTGTGCTTGCCGACCCAGCGCATCTCCACGCCGAGCACCGCGGCGGTCGCCAGGGTGAACGGCCAGTCCCACGCGGACGTGTGCGGCGCGGCCACGACCACAGCCTTGCGCACCGCCGGGGCCTCGCCCTCCACCCGCCAACCGAACGCCCCGAGCCACGCCCGGCCCAACCAATACGCGACGCCACGCCTGCGTTCCATGCCGCGGATTGTTAGCCGCCACGGCCGCCGCGACTGTCACGCGTGCGTCATACGCGCGCGATCGCACGGGAAGTCCGCCTCTCGCGGGGCGCCCGCGGGGGCCGGTCGGACTGAGCCCATCCGCAAGGACGTGACGCGAAGCGGCAGACCGAGTACACAAGCCCGCTCACGCGCATGGACAAGAACGAGCGACGCCAGCAGATCCTCGCCCACGCCCGAGAGGTGTTCGCGCGGCGCGGCTACCACGCCGCGAAGATCGACGACATCGTCTCGGCCGCCGGGGTGGCGCGCGGCACGTTCTACTCGTACTTCGACGACAAGCGCGCCGTGTTCGAGGAGCTCGTCGACCACGCGTTCGTGCGCCTCGGCCTCGCCTTCGTGAAGGTCGATCCGGGCGATCCGTCGCGCACCGTGGCCGCGCAGATCCAAGAGAACATCGAGAACATCGTCGCGACGCTCCTGGAGGACCGCGCCACCACGAAGATCCTCCTGAGCGACGCCGTCGGCCTCGACCCGGACCTCGACCGGCGCCTGCTCAACTTCTACGAGCAGGTCGGCAACGTCCTCGAGGAGGCCTACCGCGACGGGCAGGTGCTCGGCGTGGTCGCCCCCGGGGACGTGCGCATCTTCGCGCTGCTCACCTTGGGCGCGATGAAGGAGCTCTTCTACCAGGTGGTCATGCGCGGCCTCGACTACCCCGAGGAGCGCATCGTCGCCGAAATGTACGCGTTCCTCTGCCGCGGCGTGCTGCGGGTCGACTGAGAACGCGCGCGGGCGCCCGGCTCGTGGAGCGGGGCGCCCCGGTCACCGGAGGACTCCGTCCTCCGCCCCACGGGCAAAGCCCTTTGGGGCCCCACCTCCTGGTTTTGGGTCCCAAGCCCAAAACAGGCCGCGCAGGCTACCACTACTGCGAGACTTCAGTCTCGCAGTGCTAGCGCGCGCAGGGCTCCGACCAGCGGCCGAGCCAGACGCCCTTCGCGTCGGTCTTGTCGTACCCGGCGCTGTAGAAGCCCTGGAGGCGGCCGCCGTCGCCGGTGGCGCGGTTGCCCCAGAGCGCCGTGAACGTGCCCTCGCCGTACGTGCCGCCGAAGAGGCCCTTATGCCCGCCCTCGTTCGTGATGTACTTCCCGAAGAAGAGGTTCTTGTCAGCCTGCTTGGCGTGCCCCCAGATGCCCTTCGCGCGGCCCAGCCGCGTCCCCGCGTCGTCGTAGATCGACGCCTTCAGCTTGCCGAGGCCCGGCTTGATGCGCGCCCAGTGCCCGAACACGAAGCCGTTCGAACAGCCCGGCGCGTCCGGAAAGCCCACCCAGGCGAGGCCGTTGCGCCCGTCGCCCAGCGGCTTCACGCCGCCCACGTCGCGCGCGAGCGCGCTGAGGTCGATGTCGGCGTTCATCGCCGAGGTGGCGAAGTGGAGCGTGTGGCTGCCCGGCGGCGCGGCGATGCGCAGCACGAGCCCGTCGACGCCCGGGTAGGTGCGTGAGGTGAACGACACCGAGCGCGCCTCCGTGCGCGGGGCGACCGCGTCCTTCTCGTCGAAGCGGAGCGTGCTCGACACGCCGATCGCGCCGCTGTCGACCGACACCGAGCCGGTCCAGTCGATCTTCTGCGGCACCACCTGCGTGTCGTCGCCGTCGTGCGGGCTCGGCAGGTGCCCCCAGAGGAGCACGATCTTGTAGGCCTGCGCGCCGGCCGGCAGCGCCTGCTTGTCGCCCGCGAGCGCGTCGAACGCTGGGAGCGACGAGACCTCGTCGTCGCCGAAGTCGGGCCGCTCGTCGGCCGTCGTGAAGCCGCCGTTGTCGCGCGCGAGCGCCGCCTCGATCGAGGCGACCTCTTGCTCATCGGGCTCGGGCGCGCCCGTGCTGGCCGCGCAGCCCGCCGCGCCGAGCGACGCGAGCGACGCGAGGGCGACCACGGAGGAGAGGGACAGGGACAGGCGGCTGAGGCGGATCGGACGGTTCATGGTGGGGCTCCTCGCGGGTGGTTTGTCCCCCTCGATGCGAGCCTCGTGCCAGCGCGATTCACCCGAATACTTCGGCATTTTCACGCGTAGGGCGCCCGCCCCCCGGGCTCGGTCGAGGTCCAGGTGGACGTGGACGCGTCCACCCCGCGCCGGTCAGCGAGCGGCCCTTGGACAGCGGGCACCTCAGACCATCTGCCGCTTGGCGAGCCTCGCGAACGGCCCGTCCACTCCGATGAGGTCATCGAAGCGGCCCACCTGCACCACCCGCCCCTTTTCCAGCACGATGATCTTGTCGGCGTGACGGATCGTCGAGAGACGGTGCGCGATGACGACCCGGCTGATCCGGAGCGTCTCGAGGCTCTCGCTCACCGCGGCCTGCGTGAGGTTGTCGAGCGCGCTCGTCGCTTCGTCGAAGAAGACGATCCGCGGATTCGCGGCGAGCGCGCGCGCGATGACGAGGCGCTGGCGCTGGCCGCCCGAGAGCGTGCCGCCGCCCTGGGCGACCACGGTGTGCATCCCCATCGGCATCGCCTCGACGTCCTCGGCGAGCGCCGACTTGCGCGCGGCGACCCACGCATCGTCGAGGGTGAGCCCGGTCGCGCCGACGATGTTGGAGAAGATGTCCCCGCCCATGACCTTGCTGTTTTGCATGACCACGCCGATCTGCTTGCGCACCGACCGCGCGTCGAGGTTCGCGAGCGCCTGACCGTCGTAGTAGATGGCGCCCTCACTCGGCGTCTCGAAGGCGAGCATCAATCGAAGCAGCGTGGACTTCCCGGAACCGGACGGTCCCACGAGCGCGACGAACTCGTCGGGCGCGACGCTGAAGCTCACGTCGTCGAGGATGAGCGGGCCGTCCGCCGCGTAGCGAAAAGAGACGTGGTTCACCTCGATCCCGCCCTCGAGCCTCACGCGCTCGCCGGTGCCAGAGCTCTCGGGCCGAGCGGCCAGGATCGGCTTGGCACGCTCGTACATCGGGATGATCGCCAGGGAGTCGAGCGCGGCGTCGACTACGTGCAGCGTCGCGGCGAGGAACATCCCGAAGGAGGTCGAGAACGCGAGGAACTTTCCGGTGCTGATCTTCTGGTGCGCGCCGCCGCCCAGCACCCAGTAGAGGACCATCGAGGTCAGCAGCGGATACACCGCCTGGAAGAGCGCGACCCGGACGTTGACTCTCTCCGCGCGCAAATCGGCGTCTCGCCGCCTGGCGAAGAGGCGCGCCCACACCCCAAACCCCCGGTTCTCGGCGGCGGCGACGCGCAGCTTTGCGACGGCCGTGAAGAGCTGCAGGAGGACCCCCGCCAATTTCCCGTCGAGCTCCGCGACGATACGCTGCCGCTTGAGGCCGAAATAGGCCCCGACCACCGCCGGGACCATCGCGATGACGACGAGGAACGTCGCGACCAGCGCGAGCCCCGGGTGGATGAAGAAGAGGAAGAGGAAGTTCCAGATCGAGAACAGACCCGCGAGGAGCGCCGAGAGCGTCGTCCCGGTGAGGACGTCCCGAATGGCACCGATGCCCGCCGCCCGCATCGCGACGTCGCCAGCGGTGTATTGGCGAAAAAACGGGAGCGGCAGGTTCAATAGGCGATCCCAGACGCCCGCCTCGAGCGTCGCGTCCATTCGAGTCTGAGCGCGAACGAGCACGAACCCACGCGCGAGGTCGAACAGGCCTTGCCCGACGTAGACGAGCCCGAGGACCACCGTGAGCTGCAGGAGAAGCCCTCGCTCTGCGCCCGGGATGAGGCTGTCAAATACCTGACCCGTGAGCAACGGGATCAACGTCGCCGCCGAGCCTAGCGCCATTCCAATGAGGAGGACGAACGCCACGTCGCGCCAAGACCGTCGCGTCGTGAACCGCAAGATGTCGAGCGGCGAGAGGGCCTTGGCGGGGAGGGAAGAATAAAATTGATAGGCCTGCGGATGGATGCGCTGCGCCAGCTCCGCGGTGACTCGGAGCGGCTTCGCGCTCGACCCACCGTGAAGCTCGTAGCCACGCGGTCCAGGCAGGAGCGCTATCGGGTTTAGGCGATCGTCGTTGACCTCGTCCCCCTCGTCGAGGAGAAATCCGAGGAGCGCGCCCGCGTCGTCGGTGTACCACTCGTCTTCGAGCAACACCCGGCGCGCGCGAACGCTCGTGATCTGGGAGATGGCTGTCTGGATGAGGCCGAGGTTCGGACGGCCCTGCCCGTCTGGCCGAGGGACGTGGAGGTCCTCGACACCAAGCCAGCGTGAGAGCTTGCGCGTCGCGAGCTCGAACGGGTTGCCCTCGTCGGTCACCGGCTCGAGCCCCTCGCCACGGCCAACGAGGGCGAGCTGGTGGAAGGCCTCGCTGACGAACTCCGCCTCCGCGCGGCGCGAGACGAGGTCGAGCTCGCGGCGCGCGGCGTCGACCCGACCGCGCTGGAGCGCGAGATAGGAGAGGACGAACGCGTGGAACTCTTCGACGAAGCGCGTCGAACGCACCTTGGCTACGAGCCCTGCGCTCCTCGCCGTCTGCGCGCCCAACGACCACTCGCCCTTCGACGCGTCTCCCCTCGACGAGGGCTGCGAGGAGCGCATCGAGGGCGCGCGAGAGGAGAAGAACGCGGCGTCGCCGCCAACGACCCACTGCGTCTCGGTGAGCGGCCACACGTGCGCCTGCACGTCGGCGAGCTCCTCGACGCGCACGCCCCCGAAGCGCGACGGTGGGCTCGAGAGCGTCACCCAGACGAGGCCCTCTCGCGCTCGAATCGGCCGATCGACGCGGCCGAGAGTCACGTCGGGGCCGACCGCCTCGCAGCGCGTCGGGACCGGGGCGACGGGGAGCGTGTTGATGAGCAGCTCCACCCAGCCGTCGAAGAGCGCCTCGACCTCGCCGCGCCGGTCTGGGTCCACGAGCGCCTCGACGAACGCCTTCGTCGTGATCCGAACGACGTAGCTCCCCGCGGTCCCGGAGAGGAGCAGCGCGGTGGGCTCGTCCTCGTCCTCCGGGGGCGCGAGGGCCATGAGCAGCTGCCGCTCCGCGACGAGGGCCACGTGCTCCCGCCGGCCCCTCGCCTGGGAGTCCTTCACCCCGACGCTGAAGAGGTGATGGTGCGGGCTCTGGGTGACGTAGACGTAACGCGGATCCACGAGCAGGAGCGGCTCGTCGCCCTCCACGCGCAGGAGATCACACTCCGCGCCGAAGAGCCGTTGGAGCGAAGCCATGACTTCGCTCGACGCGACGTCGCGCTCGGGAGACTCGGGGGACGCGGGCGCCGTGGTCATGCGGTCGTGATGAGCTCGCGGTAGATGCCGCCCCGCGCGAGGAGGTCTTCGTGGGAGCCGCGCTGCACCGCGACCCCCTTCTCGAGGACGATGATCTCGTCGGAGTCGCGGATCGTGCTCAATCGGTGCGCGATGATGAGGCAGCTCGTCCCGCGACGCCGGAGGTTCTCGTCGACGCGCTGCTCGGTCTCGGGGTCGAGCGCGCTCGTGGCCTCGTCGAGCACCAAGAGCGCCGGTTGGCGCACCAGCGCGCGCGCGATCTCGAGGCGCTGCCGCTGTCCGCCGCTGAAGTTGATGCCCCCCTCGAGGACTCGACCGTCATACCCACCGGGGAGCTTCGCGATGTCGTCGTGGATGCATGCGTCCTTGGCCGCTTGGACGACGTCGGCCTCGGGCACGGTGTCGTCCCAGAGCGTGAGGTTCTCGCGCACCGTCCCCTCGAAGAGGGTGACCTCCTGGTCGACGATCGCCACGGAGCTCGCGAGCGCGGAGCGAGGGCACGAGTCGCGAGGCTGCCCGTCGAAGAGGATCCTCCCTTCCCAGGGCGCGTAGAGCCCGGTGACGAGGCGCGCCACGGTCGACTTGCCGCTCCCGCTGCCACCGACCAGCGCGATCCGCTGCCCTGGAGCGATCTTCAGGTTGAGATCGGTGACGAGCGCCGGCGCAAACGGGAGATACCCAAACGTCACGTTCTCGAGCGCGAGCTCGCCTGTCAGGCGCCTAGCGCTCTCGTCTGCTGGGCGCTCGTCCTTCGCGATTGGATCCGGCTCATGCTCCAAGACGTCGTCGAGCCGCTCGAAGTCTCCTCGGAGGCGCTGCAGCACCGCGCCGACCCGCGAGAGGCTCTCGATGGGACCGAGGAAGCTGACCATGAGCGCCTGGAAAGCGACGAGCATGCCGAGGCTCAGGTGGCCGCCCATCACGCGGAGCGCACCGATCGAGAGGACGAGGAGCCGCGTGCCGCGACCGAGCAGCTCGGTGAGGACGAGGAGCTGGTGATCGCGCCGCGCGAGCGCTTGCTGCGCGACGAGCAACTTCGCTTGATGGCCGGCCCACTGGCCGAAGAACTCCGACTCCGAGCCGGTGCCCTTGATCGTCTCGATCATCTGCAGGCCACCGCTCGCGAGGCCGGCGAGCTTTCCCCGGCTCATGGAGACGCTCCGGCTCAGGTCGGTCCGCATGCGCGCCGCAGCGCGGAGGAGCAGCAGGTGCCCTGCGGCCGTCGCGAACCCGATCAGCGTGAGCCACGGATCGAGGTGGAGCATGAAGCACGCGTAGAAGCCGACGACCACGAGATCGAGCGCGATGTTCGATATGCGTCCCGAGAGCGCATGAGCGACCGCGTCGTTCGCGCGGGCGCGGTCGGCGAGGTCCCCGGGCGATCTCGCGTGGTAGAATTTCACTGGGAGCCGGAGGGCGTGCCACAAGAAGCCCGACGACATCTTCACGCCGAGCCGGGCCACGAGGCGCATGAGCGCGACGCGCTGGAGGTAGGTCAGGGCCGCTCGCAGCAGCGCTGTGATCCCCATCGCCGCGAGGAGCGCTGGCAGCAGGCCGAGCTGTCCGCCCACGAGCACCTCGTCGACGAACACCATGCCGAAGACAGGCACGACGACGCCGGGCAGGAGCTTGAACACCCCCGCGAGCGCGATGAAGGCCATCGGCTCGTTCGATCCCTCGAGGCGCTTGCGCAAGATCGAGAACATCGACGGACGGCGGCCCTTGGGAATGTACTCGGCCGTCGGCTTGAACGAGAGCACGACGCCGGTGAACGCGTGATGAAACTCTTCGTGGGTGACGCTGGTAGGCCCGCGCGCGGGATCGTTGAGGTAGACGCGCTCGCGATCGACGCCGTCCACCACGAGAAAGTGGTTGAAGTTCCAGTGCACGATCACGGGGAGGTCCATCCCGAGGACCTCGTGTGGCTCCTTGCGAAACCCCTTCCCTTCGAGGTTGTACTTGCGCGCCGCCTTGAGGACGTTCGATGCCTTGCTGCCATCGCGCGACACCCCGCACTCCTCGCGTAGGAGCGAGAGCGGGACGAACGTGCCGTGGTGCTCGAGGACGATCGCGAGGCTGGCCGCTCCGCATTCGGTCGCCTCCATCTGCAGGCGCGTGGGCGTGCGGATGCGCCTCGGCACGAGCGAGCGGGCTCGCTTCTTCGCCTCGCTCTTGGAGGCGTCGGGCCGCGCCTTCGTCACGACCCTCCGAAGTCGAGCGAGGGGAACACGAGCGCGATGGGTCTGTAGGTACGCGTGACGACCGCAACGGAGCACTGCGTGCCGCTCGTGAGCGTGACCGATGGCCCCTTGCCGCTCGACCATCGATAACCGCTCGGGGTCGCCTTGTCGGGTAGAAGCTCTGCGCGAACGGCGATCGGCGCCCCGCCCGCCGACTGAATGAACATCTCGACGAGCTGGTCGTTGCGGAGAGTGCCCATCATGCCGGCGCGGGTCGAGGGGTAGTGGGCGACCGTCCGGACTCGGCCGAGGAGCACACCGTGACGCTCCTTGCGGACCACCGAGGGCTCGATTTCGATCGTCATTCCCGGCTTGAGGGACTTGCCGGCGTGCGAATCGAAGTAGACGAGCGCCTCGAGCTCGTCCGTGGCCCCGCCGACCTCGATGGCGGCGAACGGGTGCCCCGCGCCGACGTGCTCACCCACCATCGCGCGCACCTCGACCACCCGGCCGTCGACCGGGCTCTCGATGTGGGCGTTCTCGGCGAGCTGCTGCTCGAGGACGTCGCGGTCGCTCTTCAAGCGATCGAGGCGGCCGGCCTGCGAGGGCGTGAGCGGGCCTGCCTTCGCGTCGGCGTTCAGCTCGTCCAGGCGCCGCTTGGTGTTCGCGAGCTGCGCGAGGAGGGTCGGCTGCCGGAACTTGGCGACGACCTGCCCCTTCCTGACCACATCGCCGGCCCTGACCTCGATCGAGACGAGATCGCCCTCCGCGGGGGTCGTCACCTCGGACAGCCCTGCGCCGCCGAGGAGGATACCCGTGCCCGGCACCTTCGACTGAACCCGGCCGAACGCACCCCACACGATCGCGGTGGCGATCACCAACACGCAGCCTACGAGCGCGAGCCATCCCTGCGCGTTCGTGACACGCATGAGGGTTTGGAGCTGTTCGGGCGAGCTCAGACGATTGAGCGCAGCCTGGCGGAAGAGCTTGCTCTGCTTCGACGCCTTGTCGCTGGCGATCTCGACCATGCCTCAGCCCTCCTGGGCTTCGCGGGAGAGCGAGCCAAAGCGGGCTCCCGCGCGCTCGATGTTGTCGAGCACGCTCTCGTCGAGCTCGTCGCCGTAGTCCGGCTCCGTCGCTTTGCGCAGGCGATCGGAGAGGAACGTAGCGACGGCCTTGTAGAACCGCGCGGCGAAGGCGGGCGTGGTCGTGAGCGCGTCTCCCAAGACCTTCGCGGGGATATGAAAGACGACCGCGTCGGAGTGGGCGACCACCGTTGCGCTCGGTGGCCGGGAGTCCACGAACGACATCTCGCCCGCGATCTCACCGCTGCCGAGGCGAGCGAGCTCCGTCTTCGTCCGCCCGTGGAGGACCGAGAGCTCGCCCTCGAGCACGATGTAGAGCGACTGCACCGCCACGCCTTGATGGATGAGGACAGTGCCCTTCGCCACCCGCTTCCGGCGGCCGCTCTTCGCCAGCCAAGCCACGTCGGCATCCGTGAGCTGCCCAAAGATGAAGAGGACCTTGCGCATGCCGTGCAGTGTCGTTCGTCGTGTGAGAGTCCAGGTCAATTGAGCGCGGCGCAGGGCCCCTCGCGCCACGCGTCGCGCGATTCCGCCTCTAGCCACGAAAAGGAGAGCGCGGCGCTTCGGGGAAACACCGCGCGTCTCAGCAAAGGGGCAAACGGTATACCCCCGGAGCGCTCACTCCTTCCCGAACGTGATGACCCCGCCCGCGCCGCCCGTGGCGTCGTCGTTGTCGCCGCCCTTGGCGTCGTCGTTGTCGCCGTGCTTGGCGCCGCCGGTCACCTTGTCGAGATCGTCCGCCGTGAGCTCCCCGCTGGCTGCCTCGGGGGACTTCTTCTTCTCTTCTGATGCCATAAGGTCGTCTACCTCCGGCCCCAAGGTACCGAAACGTCACGCCTGATCAAGCCCAACGGGCGCCGCACGCGAGGGCGGCGCGAGGGCGGCGCGCGGCGCCCGAAGGCTCACTCCTTCCCGAACGTGATGACCCCGCGGTTGCCGCCCGTGGCGTCGTCGTCGTCGCCCTTGCCCGTGGCGTCGTCGTTGTCGCCGTGCCGAGCGCCACCGGTCACCTTGTCGAGATCCTCCGCCGCGAGCTCCCCGCTGGCTGCCTCGGTTGGGGACTTCTTCTTCTTCTCTTCTGATGCCATAGGCTCCGTCTACCTCCGGGCCGAAACGTTACCGGAACGGCCCGCCTGATCAAGCCCAACGCGCGGTGTTGCGGGGACGGAAGCGGAGGGCCGCGCGCGCCCGTCGCGCGAGCGCCTGGGGCGCGCTCGGGCCAACGCCTGAGCTCCCGCGAACCAGGAGAATGTGGCACTCGAAGCTCATCCGTTGTTCATGACCCACTCGAAGCGACTGACCGCATCGAGCACCTTCAGGCTCGCCCCATCCCGTTTGCGGCGCGCGACCTCGAGCATGATCGCCGCCGCTTCCGTGAGCATCGGCGGAATCACCTCCCGCTTGATCGGGTCGTCGTAGCCGGTCGCCGGACCTTCCTGGACCTCCGTGAGCCAGGGGTGCAGGTCCTCGTCGAGGATGACGTCGGCGCCGTAGAGGCCGAAGCACAGCCCGTTCTCTGGCAGCCCCTCGGCCAGCGAGGCGGCGGCCGCGCGGACGACGAACGACAGCATCCGCTTGAGCTGCGGCTTGAGCTGCTGCTCGACGAAGCCTTCAGGGGCAATCTTCCGGTCTTCGATCAGGTACCGCTCCCACTCCTTGAAGCTCCACTTCAAGACCGCGGACGGATCGTGGTCACGGTGGGACTTCTGCTGGACGATGTTCGTTACGTGAATCAGTGGGTTATCGAACTCGTCGAGCTTGAACGGCAACGTGTTCAGGCGGACCGTCCCCTCCCGGTACACCAGCACGAGCAAGGGGTCGATGGACGCGACGAGCCAGTAGATGCGGATCTCGGACTTCCTGCCCGCGAGGAGCAGGGGATTCTTGATGTATCGCTGAATCACGTACGGCGCGTACTTCTCTCCGGGCTTGGGGTTCGCGGCGCGCTCGCAGAACCTGCGGAGCTCGTCAAACTGCCACAGTACGTGGATTCCATAGCCCTCGGAGAGGTTGCAGCGCTTCAAGACCCAGAGGTCGTCCTTCGATTCGTTCTCCGGGAGCTGGGCGAAGAAGCGCTCGCGTCCCTCTGGAAGATAGAGACAATAGGTCTCCTGCACGAGGTCCTTCACTCCGAAGTCAGGATCGGCGTGGACGCGATCGTACGCGTAGAGGTGTTCGGCGAGGCGTCCCTTGTCGGCCATCGCGAACTCATTGGGTATGTGATTGAGGAGCTGGAACGGCTTCAGCTTGCCGAGGAGAGGCTTGTAGAGCACCCGGCTCCTCAGCCACAGGAGGTCGGCGTCCTCGGGGCTGTCGACGCGTCGACCCGTCCCGCGCTCGAGCACGTTCCCCACGTGCATGGAGTCGGCGTCGGTGTAGAATGTCGGGAGCGCTCGGTCACTGCCATCGACAGTGTTCTCGGCCCGACCGCCGTGTTCGTGGCTTGCGTTCGTCATCGTGTTCGCATCCTCGCGTGGTGGATCATTCGGTGGATGGATGGCACCTGTGGTGTAGCGGCATACGGAGAGCGTCGTTGCTCACGCCTCGTTGATGACCCACTCGAAGCCCTTGACGGACTCGAGCGTCTCTAGACTTTGTCCATCTCGCTTCCGGCGCGCGACCTCCAGCATGATGGCGGCGGCCTCGTTGAGGACCGCGGGGATCAGCGGCCGCTTGGTCGCGTCACTGAAGCTCAACCCGGGCCCCTCCTGGACCTCCGTGAGCCAAGGGTGGAGCGTCTCATCGAGGATGATGTCCGCGCCGTAGAGGCCGAAGCACAGCCCCTGCTCGGGACAGCCGACCCTCAAAGCCGGGGCGGCGGCGCGGATCACGAAGGAGAGCATGCGCTTGAGGTGCGGCTTCAGGTGACGCTCGAGGTAGCCCTCGGGGGCGCGCTTGCACTCGACGACGAGGTACCTCTCCCAGCGCTCGAAGGGCCACTTCAACACCGCGGCGGGGTCGTGGTCCGGGTGTGACTTCTGTTGGGCCACATTGGTCACGTGGATCAGGGTGTTTTCGAAGTCGTCGAGCTTGAAGGGCTGCGTATTGAGCCGGACGGTCCCCTCCCGGTACATCAGGACGAGCAGAGGGTCGAGTGAGGCGACGAGCCAGTACACCCTGATTTCCGACTTGCGCCCCTCGAGCAGCAGCGGGTTCTTGATGTATCTCTGGATCACGTAGCGAGCGTATCGCTCACCAGGCCCGGGTCTCTCTGCGCGCGCGCAAAACTCGCGTAGCTCGTCAAACTGCCAGAGGATGCGAATCCCGACGCCCCTGGCCGAGTCCGCGCGCTTCACGATCCAAAGGTTGTCCTTGGACGCCTCCTTTGGGACCTGGGCGAAGAACCGCTCGCGGTCGTTCCGGAGGTACAGGCAATACGTCTCCTGCACGAGGTCCTTCACGCCGAGGTCGTCTGCGCGTTGGACGCGATCATATCCGTAGAGGTGCTCCGCCAGGTGGCCCTTGTCGCTCATCGCCGATTCATTCGGGAGGTGATTCAAGAGCTGAAACGGCCTGAGGGTCTTGAAGCAAGGGCGGTAGTCCTCGGGCTCTCGCATCCAGAGGAGGTCGGCGTCGTGGCGGGCGTGGACGACGCGGAACGGACCGCTCTGGAACGCGGCGCGAGCGTTCATGGAGTTTTCGTCGGCATAAATGGTGGGGGCGGACGGAGCCCCGCCCGACCTCGGTCGAGCCTTGCCCGGGCCGCGCGGCGACGCGGACGGCGGGCGGTGGGGCTCGGGCGCCGGCGCTCGCTTCCGTGCTCTCCGACCGTCGTTCGACGTCACGTCGACCCCTGCGTTGATGCGCTGTCCCCCCTTCGCGCTCGGAGCCTTCGGCGACGCCATCCGCCTGAGTGTAGTGCAGGGAGGGGCCACGGGGCCATAGTCCGCATGGCGCCGCTGGACGCCAGGTCGAGTGACCCGCGGGCCTCACCGGCCGAACGATCCGCGGTACGCCGAGAGCGGCCCCGCGGCGGGCGCCCTCAGTCGCCGGCGCCCTCGTACAGGGCCTCGATCTCGGCCTTGTACTTCTCGTTCACCACCTTGCGCTTCACCTTCATGGTCGGGGTGAGCTCGCCGCCCTCGATGGTGAGCTCGCCGGGCAGGATGGCGAACTTCTTGATGGTCTGCACCCGCGCGAGCGTGGCGTTCACCCCCTCGACGAGCCCCTCGAGGTGCTTGCGGAACACCGGATCGGTGGAGGCCGCCTTCACGTCGCGCGCGGGGCTGCCGCACTGCTCGGCGTCGGTGACCACGCGCTCGGGGTCGAGCGTGAGGAGCGCGGTGAGGAACTTGCGCCGATCGCCCAACACCACGGCCTGGCCGACCACGGGGATCGCCTTCAGGGCGCCCTCGATCACCTGCGGCGCCACGTTCTCGCCGCCGGCGGTGATGAGCAGGTCCTTCTTGCGGTCGGTGATCTGGACGTAGCCGTCCTTGTCGAGCGTGCCGATGTCGCCGGAGTGGAGCCAGCCCTCCTCGTCGATGGCCTCGCGCGTCGCCTGCTCGTTCTTCAGGTAGCCCTTGAAGACGTGCTTGCCGCGGTAGCAAATCTCGCCGTCCTCGGCGATCTTCAGCTCGGTGCCCGGCACCTTCACGCCGGCCTTCCCGGTGCGGTACGCGCCGGGAGCCGAGTAGGTGGCCGGCCCCGTGCACTCGCTCATGCCGTACACCTCGAGCAGCGGGATGCCGAGGCTGAGGAAGAACTCGAGGGTGCTGAGCGAGATGGGCGCCGCGCTGGTGACGCACACGCGCGCGCGGTCGAGCCCGAGCCGCTCGCGCACCTTGGAGAACACGAGCTTCTGCGCGAGCGGGTAGAGGAACGGCTTCGGCTCGCCGCGCTGCTCGGCGTAGCCGCCCTCGAGCCCCACCTTCTTCGCCCAGGCCACGAGCTTCTTGCGCAGGGGCGGCGCGGCGGCGCCCGCGGCCATCATCTTGGCCATCATCTTCTCCCACACGCGCGGAACTCCGAGGAAATAGGTCGGCCGCACCTCGCGCAGGTTGTCGGGCAGGGCCTCGAGGCTCTCGGCGAAATACACCGTGGAGCCGATGGCCATGGGGCCGTGGATGGTCAACATCTGCTCGGCGATGTGGCTGAGCGGCAGGTAGCTGAGGCTCACGTCGTCGGGGCCGAACCCGAGCTTGTCCGCGAGCGTCTCGGCGGTCCACACGGCGTTCTCTTGGGTGATCATCACGGCCTTCGGATCGCCCGTGGTGCCCGAGGTGTAGATGAGCGTGCACACGTCGCTGTCCTTCTGCGCGGCGGTGCGGGCGTCGAGGTCGGCCCCCGGGGTCTTGTCGGCCAGCGCCAGGAAGTCGGCCCACGACAACACGCCCTCGGCCTTCGGCGCGCCGGTCATCTGGACGATCGCCACGAGGCGCGGCAGCTGGGCGCGGATCTCGAGGAACTTCGCGACCTGCGCGTCGTTCTCCGCGAAGGCGACGCGCGACTCCGAGTGGGCCGCGATGTACTGGCACTGCGCCGGGCTGTTCGTGGTGTAGATGCCCGCGGGCACGCCGCTCGCGAGGATGGCGCCCATGTTCGCGATGACCCACTCGGGCGAGTTGAACCCGAGGATGCAGACCGACTCGCCCGGGGCCATGCCGAGGTGCATGAGCGCGCGCGCCGCGCTTCGGGACGCCTCGTAGTAGCCCTTCCACGTGGTGGCGACCCACGCGCCCCCCCGCTTCACCTTCAGCGCGTCGCGCGCGCCGAACTTCTCCACCCTGCTGACGAACACTTCGCTGATGCGCTTCCCCATGGGCGCGAGGGTATGCGACCTCGGCCGAGGTCGCGAGGGTTTCCGCGCGGAGGGGCCGTTCGAAGACTCGGCGTACGAGCGACCGTCGATCGCGGGTAGTCTGCAAGCTTCTGGGGATCCCTTGAGCCGCGCGCCCTCGCTCAACTTCGCCTTCCTCGCCTCCCACGACGCGCGGCTCGTGGCCCTGGGCGCGCAGGCCGAGGAGCATTTCGCGACCGACGCGAATGTGACCCTCTACAGGCTCCGGCAGCGACCCGCCTCGCTCACTTGGGCGTGAGCAGCCTCAGTCGCCTCGCCGCCCGCACGACGAGGTCCCCCGCCGGCGTGGCGCCGAGGACCGCGGCGTCCGGCCCTTGCATCAGCGGTCGCACCTCGGGCGTCCCGTCGAGCGCGTGAGCGGCGACGCTCGCGGTCACGAGCTGCGAGCCCGGTGGAGCCCCCGCGTCCTGCCCTCCGGTCCCACGCACGATGGTCCCGGCGATGGCGAACGGTCGTCCGCCGAGCTCCACCATGCGGGGCTGGAACATGTTCCCCGGAAACGCGCCCACGATCCCTTGCGAGGCGCCCGAGGCGTCGAACGCCTCCAACCTGGTGTGGTCCGCCCCGTCGTACCGCGGCAAGAGGCCCACGTCACCGCGGCGCCCGAGCCAGCCGCTCACGTAGGGCAACCCCGCCTGGATTCGTGTCGTCCGTGACCCGTCCGGGAGCAAGCGCGTGAAGAGGAGCTTCTCATCGTTCGGGAACGAAGAGGCCGATCGCCAGCGGGGCCTCGTCAGGGCACTGACCGGAGGCCCGCGTGCCAGACTGCGCCAATCGCGTCTCCACACGTGGGAGCAGGAGCCGAGAGAGCTCGGCGACCGGCACGCACGGCTCGATGCTGCGTGAGTGCCGGGGCGTTCGCCGGATGACCTCCTCGAACACCCCGCGGAGGTCGCGCGACGAGAGCACGGCGAGGAGGCCCAAGGACCCCTTCCCGATGCACGACCTGCTCGGCGCGGCGAGCCGCGAGGCACGTCGCGCCGAACGTGCTCTCCGTGGCGCACTGGACCGGCTGCACGACGGCGAGCTCTTCGCCCCGCTTTCACGGGTGGTCGACGTGAGAACCGGCCTCCGCCGCGGCGGGCGCCTCGCCGTGCGCTCCGTCGCCCCCGGCGACCTCGGCCCGATGGGGCGATCGACGGCCGCGGCGACGCGTGACCGCGCGCGCCGGTGGACGCGCGGCTCATCGGCCGAGGGTTCTCGCCCCCGCGATGGCAAGGACTTCGTGCGCGCCATGGGTTGCCGACCGCGTCCAGTTTCGAGCTTGCAGCCGCGCGACACGAGCCGCTCGGCGTACGGGCCGAGCAATGCACTCCACTCGATACGAGGAACGAGGAACGAGGTCCTCCGCGCGCTTGACCTGCACGGGTCCTTAGGTGTCTCATCCCCTCGAAGCGGCCCCCGCTGGAAGGTTCTCCCGGCGGCGGTGCGAGGGCCAACACCTTGCCGGACTCCAAAACGATGAGCAACAACAACGCGAATCCAGCCAACATCGCACCATCGCTTCATTGGACGGCCCACGGACAGCCCGTCGACTGCCGCTCCCTGGCGATTTCAGAGGACGGTCAGGTCATCGCAGCGGCCATCATGGGTGGTGCAATCTTGCGCTCGACGGACGGTGGCAGCACTTGGCCAGAAACCAGCAGCGGCTCCGGCCAATGGTCCTGCGTCGCGAGCAGCAGGGATGGCCATAGGCTGCTCGCTGCCGAGCGCGACTATGGCGGGGCGAAGCTCTGGTCAGAGGCGAATGGCTGGACCTCCATCTCCGGAATCAGCGGCAACTGGGCTTCGGCCACCTCGAGCTCCGACGGCTCTCTGCTGGCCCTGGCCAACAACGGGGGACAGCTGCATGTCTCCAAAGACTTCGGCGCCACCTGGTCACGAGTCGGCGAGCCAGCCTACTGGAACTGCATCGCCTCCTCGCTAGATGGCGACACTCTCGTGGCCGGAGCGACGAACAAGGAGCTAGCCATATCCTATGACAAGGGCGAGAGCTGGACCGCGCTGGCCAACTCGGGGCGGCGTGTCTGGAAGAGTATTGCCGTGAGTGCGGATGGCTCTCGCATGGTCGCCACCGTGCAGATGGGTGGCGTCTTCGTCGGAACCAAGTCAGGCACGACCTGGAGTTTCGTGGAGCGCATCACCGCCGTCGGACAGTGGACCTCAGTCGCGATGTCCGATGACGGGCAACGCATCCTGGTCGCGAACTCAGGTGAAAAGCTCCACTTCTCCGACGACGGAGGAGTCACTTGGACGGCACAGGGGGACACTCAGAACTGGGCGGCCGTGGCGTCCAGCAAGGATGGATCCAAGCTGATCGCTGGCATCTGGGATGGAAGCATCCATGCCTGCGCGCCCAGTCAGACCACAGCGCCCGGGGCCCCGGACATCGTCATCAGTGGCTTCGAGCCCTTCGGAGGCGGCACTCAGAACGCATCCTGGACGCTGGTTCAAGCGTTGCAGCAAGCCTACCCCAGCTTCCACGCTCGCAAACTCCCTGTCGTTTGGGGCGCCCCGCTCGCGGCCATCGCCGCAGAGAAGCCTTTGCCCAAGGTCTGGATCGCCTTCGGCGAAGGGACCTCCAAATTCCAGATTGAAATGGTCGCTCGCAACGAACGCGGCTCGTTCAAGGACAACCAAGACAATCTCCCACCTACGCCTCAGATCGTCCCTGCTGGGGCTGCCACCCTGCGAAATCCTGCCAGCACCACCGCCATCGCCGCGGCTCTGAGCAGCGCCGGCTGCCCCACCATCGAGTCCAGTGACGCCGGAGCCTTCCTCTGCGAAGAAATGCTCTACTCCCTCCTGCACACGCAGGCGCAGCAGGGAGCTGCCCTCCGCCTCGTGCTCTTCATCCACGTCCCCCCCCATGGCACCATCATCGGCCCTGCCGGTCGAATCGCAGATGCAAGCTCACTAGCCGACTTTGGGAGGCACCTCGTCACCACATTGCAGCAGCAAAACCTGATCAACCTCCCCTCCGCGTGATCCGCTCGATGGCGAATTCGGAGATGGGGCAAGGGCTGGTGCGGATGGCGTATCCCGCCTCCAGCTGGTGGGTCGCGAAGGAGTGCGCAGGGTGCGGCTCGCGACGGCATCCCCTCTACGACTGGGTCGAGAGCGAAGCACTCATCGCAAGTCGCGCCCGGCTCGACACCGAGCTTCGTCGAAGGAATCCGGCTTGAGTCCGGGCGGGTCCGCTGGGGTCTTCCTCCCCCATCCGCGCGCAGACGCGTCCGAGTTTCGGGGAGCTCGAGCGGCGAAGCCGCGCGCGTGGGGGCACGGTCGTTCGACCATCCGGAAGCGCGGGGCGCACCTTCACCTGCAGACGATCCCGTCACGGGCGCAGCGCAGCGCGCGCTGCGCCTCGTAGAGCGACGGCGGCTCGAGCGCGACGCCTGGGCTCTCCGTGAAGTCCTGCGGAGCGCCCTGGTCGAGCGCGGCCCACCCGGAGTTCGAGAAGCTCGTCGGGCAGAGGAGCGCCGTCGCGCCTGGCGCCGCGGTCGAGCCGAGCAAGTAGCCGTGCCCCCACTGCGCGCTCTCCACGGCGCACCCTCGCGCCGTCGGGTGGTTCCGCAGGACGTGCGGGTTCCAGAACACGAAGTCCGTGGCGGTGAACCCCGCCCCGGAGCTGGTGGTGCCTCGATTCACCGCTTGGAGCCACGCCCCGTCGAGCGAGACGTTGTCGAACAAGACCGCCTGCGCGAGGAACCTGTGCGCGTCGTCCGCGTAGCGCGTGTCCACGCTCGCGTCGCGCAGGAAGACCGCGCCGCTCACCGCGCTGCTGAGGATGAAGGCGTGCCGCGAGCGCTCGGAGCGCGAGTCTCGCACCATCGCGTCGGCGCCCTGCACGAGGAACGTGTAGCCGTTGCCGCCACCGCCCCGGTAGAGCGGGAAGCTCATGTCGCAGCTCGACACGCTCACGCGGAAGGTCGCGGTGTTCACGAAGATGCCTATCGACAGGAGATGTGCGTTCGTCGTGTTCACCGCCGGTCGGTAGCTCGCGACGTCGTGGATCCATGCATCATGCACGCGATCGAGGTCGATCGCCCGCGACGAGTGGACCTCGTATCCCGTGGTGCCAGGCACGTCGTAGTCCAGGTCCGCCGCGGGCTCGGCCACGCTCGACGTGAGGTTCTCGGTCATGCCGATCGCGAGGGACTCGAGCCCGACCTCCTCGATGAAGCCCGTGAGCCTGTAGAGCCGCGCGGCGTCGCGCACCGCGACGGGGTGACGGGTGGGCGCGTCTAGGCCTACGCGGCCGCCGCCGACGCTGGTCACCCGGCGCGGATACACGAGCCCCAAGAACGAGGCGCTGGGCCAGAGCCCGGCGACGCCCGAGGTCGCCTCGTCCATCCGGTGGTCGGCGCGGAAGGCGTCGGTCACGTCGGTGCGCACCGTGACATAGTCGCCCACGGCGATGGGTCCGGTCGCGCCGACCGGCACCGACATCGAGGGCTCGGGCACGTCCGCGGTGAGCGGGTAGGTGGTCGCGCCCGCAGGGTCGTACAGGTTCCCCGCGCCGCGGAAGAGGAGCATCGCGCGGCCTCGCGCGTTCATCGGGTCGTCGAGCCAGAGGCGCGTGCTCGCGCGGCCCGCGCCGCGGAGGACCACCCGGCTGCAGGTCACCGAGAGCGCGGGCCCGGTGGGCGCGGGGAACGTGAGCCGGAAGGTGCCGGGAGGCAGGAGCACCACGCCACCACCCGCCGCGCAGGCCGCCGCGATGCCCGCCTGGATGCCGGCGGTCGCGTCCACCACGCCGTCGCCGAGCGCCGCGCTCACGGTCGCGATGACGGTCCCGCGCCCGATGGGCGGAGGCTCCACGCCCTGGTGGTAGCCCGCGTAGGAGAAGTCGGGGAGCGCGCGGCCTTCGGCGTCGCGGGCGCCGCCCGCGTGCAGAGGCAGCCAGCCAAGAGGGAAGAGCACGCTCCGTGGCCCCGCCGGCGCGGCGTCGGGGGGCGGCGCGGCGTCGGGGGGCGGCGCGTCGGTCGCGTCGGTCGCGTCGGTCGCGTCGGTGGCGTCGTGGCC
>CAZHGG010000013.1:0-21211 GCA_964531755.1 uncultured Polyangiaceae bacterium | reverse complement strand
GGTCCGCTCGAGGCGCCCGGCGGCCTCGCCGCCCGCGCCGAACCCGAACGCGCCCGCGCTGCCGTGAAGGCGGTGGGCGAGCGCCTCCGCGTCGTCGAGCGAGGCCGAGGCGCCGGCGCGCGCCTCCGCGATGGCCCCCGCGATCGCCGCGAGCTTGCCCGCGGGGCCGAGGCGAGACGCCGCGCGGAGCTCGGCGGCGGAGTCGACCGGGGGGATCACGACGGCTCCTCGGCCGGGCCCGCGTCGGCGGTGGGCAGCTCGAACCAGAACACCGAGCCGCCTCCGGGCCGCGGCCCCACGCCGATCGTGCCGGCGTGCTGCGTGACGATCGCCTTCGAGATCGCGAGGCCGAGGCCCGTGCCGCCGCGCTGCCGATCGTCACGCGAGTCGAGCTGCTGGAACTTCCCGAAGAGCTTGCCCACCTCCGACTCGTCGATGCCCGGCCCGCGATCGATCACCGAGACGCGCAGCCGAGAGGGGCTGACCGCCTCGGCAGAGACGAGCACGGGCGCCCCCTCCGGCGAGAACTTCACCGCGTTCGACACGAGGTTGACGATGACCTGCGTCAGGCGATCGCGATCGCCGCGCACAGTGAGGCCGGGCGGCACGTCGTTGGTCGCGGCGGCGCTGTCGCCGAGCCCGCGGAGCCCGTGCAGGGCCGTCGCGACGAGGCGCCCCAGGTCGAGCGGCTCGAGCTTGAGCTCGAGCTTCCCGGCCTCGATCTTCTCGATGTCGAGGATGTCGTTCACGAGCCGGATGAGCCGCTCGGTGTTCGCGCTGGCCATCTCGACCAGGGGCCGCGCCTCGGGCGGGAGCCTGCCCTTCACCTCGGACTCGAGGAGCCGCAGCGACCCTCGGATCGACGTGAGCGGGGTGCGAAGCTCGTGCGAGACGACCGAGACGAACTCGCTCTTGAGCTTCTCCACCGCGTGCAGGTGAGAGATGTCGCTGGCGACGCCGAGGAAGCCGACGACGTGACCGCTCGCGTCGCGCAGCGCGGTGACCGCTTGCGCGACAGGGAAGCGGGAGCCGTCCTTGCGGATGTGGGTCCAGGTGCGCGTGTCGGCCTGGCCCGCCGCCGCTCGCGCCGAGACCGCGTCGAAGTCGGGCGTCACGTCGCGCCCGAGCTCCCGCGACAGCGCGGCCGCGTGGGCGCCGAGCTCCTCGGGCGCGTGAAAGAGCGTGTATTTCGCCACGCCCTCGAGCTCGTGGCGCGCATACCCGAGCAAGCGCTCCGCCCAAGGGTTGAAGCTTCGGATGGTGCCGTCGAGCTCGGTGGCGACGATGGCGAGGTTCGCCGAGGCGAGGATGGCCGTCTGCAGGGCTGTGGTGCTCGCGAGCGCGCGTGCTTGCTCGAGGATCTTGGCCTCGGAGGCGCGGCGCGCCGTGAGGTCGACGACCGTCGCGAGGGTCATCTTGCCTTGGGGCGTCTCCAGTGGGGTGAGGCCGATCTCGAGCGGGAACTCCGTCCCGTCCCGCCGGAGCCCGCACAGATCGCGGCCCGCGCCCATCGCTCGCCGCCGTGAGTCGGCGCGGAACGTGGCGCGCAGCTCCGGGTGCCGCTCGCGCGCGGAGAGGGGGAGGAGCACCTCCACCGGGCGCCCGAGCAGCTCCGCGCGCGGGAAGCCGAAGATGCGCTCGATCTCGCTGTTCACGAGCACGATGGCGCCCTGCTCGTTCACCATCACCATGCCGCTCGCCGACGCCTCGAGCGCGGTCTGCGTGAGCGGAGAGACGGCGCCCTCGCGCGCCTGCGCCGCCTCGCGGAGCGCTCGATCGCGCGCCTCGTGCAGGGCGATCTGGGTGACGACCTGGCGCCCGAGGGCGGCGAGCGCGCGGCGCTGCTCTCGCGACAGCTCGCGGGGCTCCGGGGCCATCACGCAGAGCGCGCCCAGCGCGGAGCCGTCGGGCATCGCGAGCGGCGTGCCCGCGTAGAAGCGCAGGCCCCCGTCCGCCGTCACGAACGGGTTCTCCGCGAACCGCGCGTCGTCACGCGCGTCACGGACGACGAACACCTCCTCGTGGAGCAGCGTGTGCGCGCAGAGAGAGTGCTCACGCGGCACGTCGAGCGAGACGTCCGAAGGCACCCCGAACTGGGCCTTCGGCCACTGCCGATCGCGCGTGATGAGGTTCACGGCGGCCATCGGCGTTCCGCACACGGTCGCGGCGAGCTCCGCGAGGTCGTCGAACGCGGCCTCCGGGGGCGTGCCCACGAGCGCGGTGCGGGCGAGCACCTCGAGGCGCTCGCGCTCGTTCGGCGGCGCTTGGGCGGCGGCCACCTCAGCCGCCCATCAGGTCGAGGAAGGGGCCTGGCCCGATGAGCGTCGTGCCGCCGTCGACCAGCAAGGTCGCCCCGGTGATGTACGCGCCGGCGGGCGACACGAGGTACGTCATCGCCTCGGCGATCTCGAAGATGGTGCCGTAGCGGCCCAGGGGCACGCGGCCCTTCAGCGCGGCGGTGGCGTCGCCCGGCGCCAGGCGCGTCATGCCCTCGGTGCCCTCGATCGGGCCGGGCGCGATCGCGTTCACGCGCACGCCGAAGCGTCCCCACTCGAGCGCCAGGTCGCGGGTGAGCTTTTCGATGCCCGCCTTCGCGGCCCCCGCGTGGCACTGGAGCGGCGTCGCCACGGTCGCTTGCGTGGCCGTGATGTTCACGATGGCGCCCCGGGCCTTCGACAGCTCCGCGAACGCGGCGCGGCAGAAGTTGAACGTGCCGCACAAGTCGATGTCGATCACGGTGCGGAAGCCGTTCGCGCTCAGGGTGGCTGCGGGCGCGAGGAAGTTGCCGGCCGCGCTGTTCACCAAGATGTCGAGGCCGCCGTGCGCGGCGACGGTCGCCGCCACCGCCTCCTCGACCTTCGCGAAGTCGCGCACGTCGCAGGATCTGGTCGCCGCGACCCCGCCGGCCGCGACGATCTGCCGCTGAACCGCGTCGAGCTTCTCTTGCTTGCGCCCGACCAACATCACCCGGGCCCCCTGCTCGGCCAGGCGCAGCGCGAGGCCCGCGCCGATCCCGCTGCCGCCGCCCGTCACGAGCGCCGAGCGCCCCGCCAAGAGGCCACCCACGAATACGCTGCTCATCCGTACGCCCTAATCCCCCGGGGCCTCTGGCCCGCCTTCGTTCCCCTCGTTCGATGCCGCAGCCCCCGCGACCGCTCGCGGCTCGCGCGCGCGCGCCGCGCGCTCGTCCTCTTCGGCGATCGCCGCCAGACCCGCCAGCGCCGAGAGCTTGAGCGGGTGGAAGGGCGGCCGAGGGGTGAAGGGGAGGGCGGCCGAGTGCCCCGCCTCCGAGAGGCGCCGCGCGCAGAGCGCTACGCACGACTTCCCCTGGCAGTACCCGGTGCCGAAGCCCGTGTAGCGCTTGAGCGACTCGATGTCCGTGTAGCCCCGGGCGATGGCGTCGTCGAGCTCATGCACAGTGACGTCCTCGCACCGGCACACGAACGCTTTGGCCATGCGCACGAGCGTAGCAGCCCGCGGCCGCCGCGGGGCCCCGCGCGTCGCGAGCCTGGACCCTGGCAGAGGAACGGATACCCTCGGCGGCCATGTGGGTGCAGACCAAGAACTCGTGGCTTTACGACGTGTTGGTGGGCGGGCGCGCGCTCCCGCGCATCTGGCGTCGCGTGGCCGGCGTCACCGCGCTCGCCGTCATCTCGTCGTACGCGTACCACCACCTGCCGCACTTCCATTTCAGCCTGACGACCACGCCGTTCGTCCTCATCGGCGTCCCGCTCGGCATCTTCTTGGGCTTCCGCAACAGCGCGAGCTACGACCGCTTCTGGGAGGGGCGCAAGCTGTGGGGGGCGCTCGTCAACACCACGCGCAGCCTTGCGCGGCAGATCACCACGTTCATCGTGCCAAAGGAGGGGGCCTCCCCCGAGGAGCGCGAGGCCGTGCGCCGGGAGCAGGAGCGGCTCGTGCGCATCGTCATCGCGTACGTCCACTCGTTCCGGCACCACCTGCGTGATCAGGACGCGAGGCTCGGGCTCGACGAGGCCCTCACCCCGGAGGAGCTCGCGGCGATCGCCCCCCACGAGAACGTGCCCATCGCGCTGCTCGCGCTCCTCGGCGACCTCTTCCTCGACGCGCGGCGCCGCGGGCTCGTGCACCCGTACCACGCGCCGGTGCTCGAGCAGTCGCTCGTGGCCCTCACGGACGTTCAGGGGGCCTGCGAGCGCATCAAGACCACGCCCATCCCGTACTCGTACACCGTGCTCATGCACCGCATCGTCGGGTCGTACTGCGCGCTCTTGCCGTTCGGCACGGCCGAGGCCCTCGGCTGGGCCTCGGTCGCGATCGTGTCGTTCGTCTCGTACGCCCTCCTCGGCCTCGACTCCATCGGCGACGAGCTCGAGCAGCCTTTCGGCACCGATCCCAACGATCTCGCGCTCTTCGCGATCTCGCGAACCATCGAGATCAACCTGCTGCGCCGCATCGACGCGGCCGACATTCCCGCGCCCGCGAAGCCGCACCGGGGCATCCTCGCGTAGCTGCCCTCCTGGGGCTGCGGCGGTCGCTCGCGCGGGACGCCGCGGCGGCCTTCGGGAGCGGCGCGCTCCATCTGCGCTACCCGGCGGGAAAAAAACGCTTCGCGCGGCGCGGCGAATCGGTTGACCATGGGGAATGGAGTTGGATTTCGCGCCCCTCGAGCGCCTGTGCGCGAAGGTCTGGCCGTCGGCCTCCGTGGACATCTCGCAGATGCCCGGCGGCGCCTCCACGCGCCGTTATTTTCGCGTCACCCCACAAGAAGGCGGCAAGAGCCTCGTGGCCATGTTCGTCCCCGACGGCCCGAAGCCCGAGGAGGTACACAACGGCGCCACGACGGAGCGCTGGCCCTTCCTCGAGGTGCGCGACCTGCTCGCCTCCCGCGGCGTCGACGTGCCGGAGGTCTACGCCGAGGACACGGCGAACGGCTGGCTGCTCCTCGAAGACCTCGGGGAAGACACGCTCGCCAACTACCTCACGCGCGCGCCGGCGGAGAAACCTGCACTCTACACGTGTGCGGTGCGCGATCTCGCCGAGGCGCAGGCGGGCCTCCGCGACCTGCCGCCAGGGTCGATCGTGGCCAGCCGCTCGTTCGACTACGCGCTCCTCCGCTGGGAGATCGAGCATTTCCGCGAGTGGGGCCTCGACGCGCGCGGCAAGCCGCTCTCGGAGGCCGACGCGGCCGAGTTCGCCGCCCACGCCGACAAGCTCGCGCGGCGCGTGTCCGAGCTCGCGCGCGGCTTCACCCACCGCGACTACCAGTCCCGCAACCTGATGGTGCGCGATGAGCCCCGACGCGCCGCCAAGTCGCACGGCCTCGTGTGGATCGACTTCCAAGACGCCCTGCTCGGGCCGCGCGTGTACGACCTCGTGGCGCTGCTCAACGACAGCTACCAGACCTTCGATCGCGCGTTCGTCGAGGCTCGGCTGGGCGAGTACGCCGACGCGGCGGGCCTCGACGCCGCCGGGCGCGAGGGTCTGCTGTTCGAGTTCGACCTCGTGACGGTGCAGCGCAAGCTGAAGGACGCCGGCCGCTTCGTGTTCATCGATCGCGAGAAGAACAACAGCGCGTTCCTCAAGTTCGTGACCCCCACCGTCGGCAAGGTGGGGACGGCGCTCGAGCGCCTCGCGCCGCACGACGACGACATGCGCCGGCTCCACGCGCTGCTAGGCCGGGCGGTCGGCGACGAGCTCCGCGCGTAGCGGCGCGCGGCGGCCCCTGGTGCACCAGCACCAGGAGGTGGGCCCGCGCGCGGGCTCGCGGCGCTGCTGCGCGGCGGCGCCGACGGTGATAACCGTCGTGCTCATGACTGACCATGGCGCCCACTCCGCCACCCGCACGTCGCCGCCGGCGGTCTCCGTGCACCCCGACGGGCTCCTGCTCCGCGCGGGGCCGGGCGGCGCCGACGTCCTCGTGCCGCTCGTCGCCGGCGCGATGCACTACTTCCGCCACGACGTGGAGGACTGGGCCCCCGCGCTCGACGCCCTCCGCGCCATGGGCATGCGCCTCGTCGACATCTACGTGCCGTGGGGCGTGCACGAGCTCTCGCAGAACCGCTACGACTTCGGCGCCATCGATCCGCGCCTCGACGTGCGCAGGTTCATCGACCTCGCCGCCGAGCGCGGCCTGTACGTCATCCTCCGGCCCGGGCCGCACATCAACGCCGAGCTCACCTTCTTCGGCGTCCCCGAGCGCGTGGTGTGGGACCCCGCCTGCCAGGCCCGCACGCCGAAGAACAACCCGGTCATCTTGCCCATGGTGCCGGTCTCCTTCCCGGTGCCGAGCTACGCGAGCGACACCTTCCACGACGAGGCCGCGGAGTGGCTCCGCGCCGTGGGGCGCGAGCTCGCCGATCGCGTGTACCCCGCGGGGCCGATCGTGCTCTTCCAGGTCGACAACGAGGGGGCGCTCTACTTCCGCGACGGCCCCTACGACCAGGACTACCACCCCGACGCCCTGCGCCTCTTCCGCCAGTTCCTGCGCGAGAAATACACCACGATCGAGGCGCTCCGCGCCGCGTGGCGCGAGCAAGGCGAGCTCACCACGTTCGCGAGCGTGGCGCCGCCGACGCGCTTCGACGCGAAGACGCCCGACGACCTCGTGCGCCACATGGACTGGATGACCTTCCACGAGCACCTGCTCGCCTCCGCGATGGTGCGGTTCGCGGAGGTCGGCAAGGAGGCCGGCTTCGGCGGCATCCCCACGTCGCACAACCTGCCCCCGGGGGAGGCCGCCACCGCCCTCAACGCCGGCCGCATGGCGAAGATCGTCGACCTCGTCGGGCTCGACTACTACCACCCCGCCACGCCCGAGGCGCACATGACCGTGCTGCGGCGCACGACCGAGCTCACCACGCGCGCGGAGGGCTTCGGCGGCCCGCCGTTCGCGGCCGAGATGGGCGCCGGCTACCCGCCCGTGTTCGCGCCGCTCGACGAGCACGACTCGCTCTACACGCTGCTCGCCGCGATGGCGTACGGCCTGCGCGCCTACAACCTCTACATGGCGGTGGATCGCGAGCGGTGGATCGGCGCGCCGGTCGATCCGCACGGCGCGCCCCGGCCGCTGGCCGACGCGTACCGCAGGCTGAACTCCCTCTTCGACACCGCGCGTGTCCACGAGCTCCGGCGGCGCGTGCCCGTGCGCCTCGTGGTGCCGCGCGCGCTCCGGCGCCTCGCCCGCGCCACGCACGCCTTCGGGCCCGTGACGCCCACGCTCTTCAACGTCATCGGCGTGGGCTTCCGCGACTCGTGCCTCGAGGAGGAGCTCGGCACGGGCGAGGTGCCCACGTTCGTGGCCGAGTCGTTCCTGCTCGCGTTCGAGCGCGCCCTCCTCGCGCGCGGCGTGCCGTTCGCGTACGCGGGCGGCGACAGCGTCGAGGAGTCGACCGCCGGCGCCTCCTGGATCGTGTGCGCGAGCGTGGCCGGCCTGAACCCGGAGTTCATCGACAAGCTGCAGACTGCACGCAAAGCGGGCGCCCGCGTCACCTTGGGCCCGCGGGTGCCCTCGCGCGACGGGCAGATGCGCACGATGGCGGCGCCCCACGAGATCGAAGGCCTCGAGCTGTGCGCGCTGGGCGAGGCCACCGAGGCCGACGCGCTGGTCGCCGAGCGCGTGCGCGAGCTCGGCCTGCCCACGTACCCGGTGAGCCCCACGTCGTGCTTCGTGACCGTGCACGAGGATCGCGAGGGCGCGGCGCGGGTGGTGTTCGTGATGAACCCCACCGACGCCGCGGTGGAGGTCACGTTCTCGGTGGGGCGGGTCGGCGCGCTCCGCGATCTCCTCGAGCGCGTGCCCACGGGCCTCCTCGTGGCGGAGGCCGGCGCGTTCACGCTCGACGTGCCGGCGCGCACGGTGCGGGTGCTCGGCGTGGAGTGAGCGCGGGAGCAGCCCCACCTCGGGGCCGGCCATCGCCGCTCCGCTGCGGGAGCGTGCAGCGAAGGCTCAGCGCCAGGCCACTGTGGCGCACACGGGCGGAGGGGGAGGCGCCTCCCCCGGCAGCGGAGGGAGGGGCAGCGTCTGGGCCTCGAGGTTGGCGCCGTTCCTGCGCAGCCAGACGTTGGTCATGAGGCACTCGAGCGGTTGGCTCGGCGTCCCCTGGATGGTGATGCCCACGTTGGTGTCGTGGACCAGGGCGTCGGAGAGGGTCAGGCGCGAACCGCTCCCGACGATGGCTCCGGCGAGGGCGTAGCCGATGTCGACGGCGCCGGGGGGCACCGCGTCTGGGCCTATTGCCCGGACCACCGCCTGGTCCGCCGAGTGGGGCTTCCCCGCGATCTGAGCGGTCGCGCCCGTGTCGACGATGACGAGCGCCCACACCCACCCTGGGGGCGGGGTGCCCGGCGCCGGCGGAGGCGGCTCGAAGAGCGAGGTCGCGTCGGTCGCGCGCAGCAGGCGCCCCGACCGGAGGAGCGCGGTCGATCCCGAGCGCGCGTGGAACGCGAGGCCGACCGAGTCGAGGATCTCGTAGCCGTCGGCCTGGAAGTGCGCGCCGCCGCGGACGTCGACCGCCGCGGGGACCTCGGTGACCCACCCGTCGCCGAAGGTGTCGCTCAGGCTGGAGGAGACCCGCAGCTCGCCGCTCGTGGCGCGCACGGAGAGGCCCGCGGGCGACGAGAACACCGTCGACGCCCCGTCCACGAGGAGGGCGCGCGCGTTCCCCTCGAGGCGCAGGTTCGTCGCGTCGGCGCGCGCGCCGCCTCGGACCTCGACGGCCGTCCCGCTCTGGGAACGATCGCGCACGTTGTTGACGCCCGAGACGGCGACGTCGGTGAGGTCGAGCCGGCCGCCGATCTGCCGCACGCCGAAGCCCGACGGCCGAACGATGAGCACGTCGCTCAGGCTCGTGGTGACCCAGGTGTCCCCGCCCTGGACGGCGTCGACGCCGCCGCCCGGCGGGTCGGTGAGCGTCATGTGCTCGAGCCGGAGCTGGGAGTCGTTTCGGATGCCACCGCCCCGGAGGAACGTGCCGCCCTTCGCGCCGCGGATCACCGTCGGGCGGGCGATCACGAGATCGCCGCTGTAGTCTCCGCGGCTCACCTCGATCTCCACGGAGGCCGGCTGGTCGAGCTCCGCTTGCGCGAGGGCCTGCTGGAGCGTGCGGAACGGGTTCTTCTTCGTGCCGTCGGGCGTGGACCGCAGCGCCGGGGACGAGTCGACCCAATACGTCGTGGCGGCAAGAGCGGGCTTCCCGCATTTGCGACACGCGGCCGCGCTCTCGAGCGAGCCCACCTCCTCGCTGTCGACAGGCTGGCTGCAGGCGACGATGGACAGCAGCGCGAGGACCCCGAGCGACGAGTGTGTGTTCACGGGGCGCGCTCTACCACGTTGTCCGACACTGTCGACCCCGCGAGCGACGAATCGAGGTAGGGCCGACGCGCGGCGACAGCGCGCGGTGGAAGGGCCGCCGGTCACGTCGCGGCCAACTCTACGGAAACGTTGCGGAGAGGGCGGGATTCGAACCCGCGGCAGGCTTTTGACCCGCGCTCCCTTAGCAAGGGAGTACCTTCGGCCACTCGGTCACCTCTCCAAAGGCCGCCCTGGACTTAGCCGCTGGCGGGCCCGCGCGCAAGGGCTTCCTCGCGCAGCCGACGACCGCGGGGTCTCTGGACGGCACCCACCCCTCCGGAGCACCGCCGCGCATGCACGTCCGCCACGCCCTCACCATCCTCGCCGTCGAGCGCCTCGCCGAGAGCGTCGCGTTCTACCGCGCCGCCTTCCCGTGGCCGCCCGCCGTCGAGACGCCCGTCTACGTCGAGCTCGCGCTGCCGGGCGGGCAGCGCCTTGGCCTCTACGAGCGCGAGGCGTTCGGCCGGAACACCGGGCAGGCGCCCGCGCGCGTGCCCGCCGGCGCGTTGTCGGCCACCGAGCTCTACTTCTACGCCGACGACGTCGAGGCCGCGGCCGCCGCGCTCGTCGTCGCCGGGGCGCGCTGCCTGAGCCCGCTCGCCCCGCGCGCGTGGGGCGACGAGGCGGCGTACTTCGCCGATCCCTCGGGCAACGTGCTCGTGGTCGCGCGCGCGCACGGCCAGTAGCGCGGCCGAAACGGAGCGGCCCGCGCGAGCGTGCGCTCGGCGGGCCGTCATGTCAACATGCGCGGCCAGGCGTCGCGCGCCTGCGCGATTAGAAAATCTTCTTTACCGTTCCCCAGATCGACTTCCCGATCGTAGGCAGCGGGAACGCCACCGCCTGGAGGGTCGACACGAACCCGCTCGGCGCCGGGGGCGGCGGCGCGGCCTCGGCCTCGGTCTGGGCCTCGGCGATCGCCTCCTCGGGGATCTCGGGCGTCTCTTCCGTGATCACGGAGGCCTCCACCTGCTCGGGCTCGATGGCGAACCCCGGCAGCAGCGCGAGCGTCTGCGGGCCCGCGAAGCCGTCGGCCTCGAGGCCGTTCTCCGCCTGGAACTGCTTGACCGCGGCCTCGGTGCCCGGCCCAAACTTGCCGTCGGCGTCGATCCCGAGGGCCTCCTGGAGGCGGCGGACCTGCTCGCCGCGGAGCGGCTTGTGAAGGATCACGAGCTGCGGGAGCCCCATCGCCATGAACGTGTCCGGGCCGGCGACGCCGTCGACCTGGAGCCCGTTGTCGCTCTGGAACTGCCTCACCGCGGCCTCGGTGTTGGGGCCGAAGATCCCGTCGGCCGTGAGGCCGAGGGACTCCTGAAGAATCCGGACGGGCTCGCCACAGAGCCCACGTCGCAACATCGCCATTGGATCGCTCCTCCTCGGGGCGAGGAACCCTCGCGCCGCTGGCCGAGAACGGTGCCAGCCTCCCCCGCGCTCCGCAAGTGCGAGCGCACGCCGCCGCGCACGCGGGTGAGGTCTCGGGACCTCGGTCCACGGCCCAGGTCGACTATTCGCCGGTGGCCGCGCCGTCGCCCGCCGTCGCGCTGGCGGTCACGGCCTCGGCCGGGGCGGGCTCGATGGCGCCGGTGAGCCACGCGCGCCGCGCGTAGAGGAGCGAATACACGAGCGCCCCCGCGAACGCCGTGGCGGCGACGCACCCGAAGAGGGAGGTGAGTCGCATGTGGACGAGCAGCACGCCCGCGAGGCAGAGCGGTAGCTGGAAGCCCACGAGCACGCCGAGGTCGATGCGGAACGCGAGCTTCGCGGCGCGCGCGCCCGCCATCGCGTTGCCGAGCACGATGCCCACGCCGAGCCCGACGTAGCTCGGGCCGACGACGCGGAGGTACTGGAGGCCGATCGCGACCGGCGCGTCGTCTTTGCCGAAGAACCGCAGCACGCGCTCGGCGTGGGTGGCGAGGAGCACCAGGAACGCGAGGTTCATCGCCGCGTCGTAGGCGGCCGCGAGCACGCCCGCCCGGCTCGCGCGGTCGACCTTGCCCGCGCCGAGGTTCTGCCCCACGAAGGTCTGCGCGGCGCCGCCCCAGCCCATCGCCACGAAGAGCGCCACCGAGTCGACGCGGAACACGAGCCCCATCGCGGTGGTCGCGGTCTGATCGGTCTCGGTGGAGTAGAACCGCGCCACCAGCGAGTTGACGAGCAACATCGCGGTGATGCGGAGCACGAACTGCGCGCTCGTGGGCCACGCGAGCGCCATGAGCTCGCGGATCGCGCGGGCGTCGGGGCCGCGGGCGCCGCCGGCCGGGCCGATGCCGAAGCGCCGCGCCAGCACGACGAAGCTCGGCACGAGCACCAACGCGCGCGCGACCACCGGGGCCCAGGCGGCGCCCTCCATGCCCATCGCGGGGACGCCGCAGAGGCGCGCGAGCGTCGCGCCCCACGCGAGGCCCGCGTTCGGCGCGACCGGCCCGAAGAGGCACACGACCGCGAACACGACGTTGAACACGTTGCCGAGCACGAGGAGCGCCACGGGGGTCTTCGACGAGCCGAGCGCCCGCTGGATGGTGGTGAGCTGCAGCAGCATGAACATGGTGCCGCTGCCCGCGAGGATGACGCGGAGGTAGCGCGTCGCCACGTCGGCCACGGCGCCCTTCAGGCCGATCACGCTCGACGCGATGGGGCCCGCGAAGGCGCCGAGCACGCCGAAGAGCAGCGAGAGCCCGGCCACCACGATGAACGACTGCCACGCGGCGCGCTTGACGGCCTCCGCGTCGCCCTTGCCCTTCTGGTGCGACACGAGCGTGGCGGCGGCCGTCGACACGCCGTAGCTGAAGATCGTGCCCACGGCGGCGAGCTGATCGCACACGCCGAGCGCGCCCACCGCCGGCCCGACCTCGTCCTTCGGGAGCTGGGCGATGAGGTACGCGTCGACGAGGTTGAACGAGGTCTGGAGGATGGCGCCCACCGCGAGCGGGATGCCGAAGCGGAACACCTCCCACGCGAGGGGTCCCTCCAGAATGCGCGCGCTGGCCCGGTCGTCCATGGCCGCTCGCCGTACCACGGTCTGCGCGCCGGCGCCTCTCTGGGTCGGTCGCGGTCGCCCGGCCCCGGGCAGGCGCGGTGGGCAGGGCAGGCAGGTGCGTCAAGCGTTGCGCACTCGGCCTTCGGTCCTCGGGCGCGGTGCGTTTGGAATCAACGCGTGCCATTCGGTGCTAAGTCCGGGACCAACCACCGCGAGGCTCCCATGGCTCCCACGACCCCGAAGAAGACCACCCAACTCAAGCAGCTCATCACCCGGCCGGAGCTCGCGTTCCTCATGGAGGCGCACAACGGGCTCTCCGCCAAGGTCGCGGAGGAGGCCGGCTTCGAGGGCATCTGGGGCAGCGGCCTCTCGATCTCGGCGGCGCTCGGCTGTCGCGACAACAACGAGGCGAGCTGGACGCAGGTGCTCGAGGTCGTCGAGTTCATGGCCGACGCGGCGCGCATCCCCATCCTGCTCGACGGGGACACGGGCTACGGCAACTTCAACTCGATGCGCCGCCTCGTGCGCAAGCTCGAGCAGCGCGGCTGCGCGGGCGTGTGCATCGAGGACAAGATCTTCCCGAAGACCAACAGCTTCATCCGCGGCACGGCGCAGCCCCTCGCCGAGATCGACGAGTTCGCCGGCAAGATCAAGGCGGGCAAGGAGGCGCAGTCGGACGACGACTTCGTGATCGTCGCGCGCGTCGAGGCGTTCATCGCGGGCTGGGGCCTCGAGGAGGCGCTGAAGCGCGCCGAGGCGTACCGCGTGGCCGGCGCCGACGCGATCCTCATCCACTCGGCGCTCCGCTCGCCGAGCGAGATCCTCTCGTTCAAGAAGGAGTGGGGCGATCGCCTCCCCGTCGTGATCGTCCCCACGAAGTACTACACCACGCCCACGGAGGTGTTCCGCGACGCGGGCTTCTCCACCGTGATCTGGGCGAACCACGCCATGCGCTCGGCGCTCACGGCGATGCAGCGCACCGCCAAGCGCATCTACGAGGACCAGAGCCTCCTCAACGTCGAGAGCGAGATCGTCACCGTCGCCGAGGTGTTCCGCATCCAAGGCGAGGAGGAGCTCGCCCAGGCCGAGAAGCTCTACCTGCCGAAGCACGGACAGTCGACGCGCGCGATCGTGCTCGCGGCCTCGCGCGGGTCGGAGCTCGGCGACCTCACGAAGGACAAGCCGAAGGCCATGGTCGACGTGAAGGGCCAGCCCATCTTGGCGCACATCGCCGGCACGTACCGCGAGGTGGGCGTGAAGGACATCACCGTGGTGCGCGGCTACAAGAAGGAGGCGTTCGGCATCACGAGCCTCACGTACGTCGACAACGACGCGTTCGACAGCACGCAGGAGGTGGCGTCGCTCGCCCGCGCGAAGGCGTCGCTCGTGGGACAGACGATCGTGTCGTACGGCGACGTGCTCTTCAAGAAGTACATCGTGCAGGAGCTCGCCGAGACCACGGACGACTTCGTGATCTGCGTCGACGCCAACTGGCGCGAGAGCCGCAACAAGGGCCGCGTGGCCGACTTCGTCACGTGCTCGCAGCCGAACTCGAAGCGCGCGTTCCTCGAGAAGGTCACGCTGAAGGACTTCGTGGGCGACGGCGAGCGCGGCGACGTCACCGGCGAGTGGATGGGCTTCCTGAAGGTGAGCGACGCGGGCGCGGCCGCGCTGAAGGCGCTGCTCGAGCGCCTCGAGGCCGGGGACAAAGCGCGCTTCGACGCCATGAAGATGCCGGACCTCCTCCGCCTCGTGCTGAAGGAGGGCCACGATATCCGTGTACTCTACACGACGGGCCACTGGCTCGACGTCGACAGCGTGGAGGACGTGGTCCTCGGCGCGAGCTTCTGAGAGGGATCCCGCACCATGATCACCGCCGAGTCGTTCCTCGTCGCCGCGAAGGCCCACGGCTTCTCGCTCTACACGGGCGTGCCCTGCTCGTACCTCAAGCCGTTCATCAACTACGTGATCGACGCGCCCGACCTCGACTACGTGGGCGCCACGAACGAGGGCGACGCGGTGGCGATCGCCTCGGGCGCCGAGCTCGGCGGCCGCCGGTCGGTCGTGATGTTCCAGAACTCGGGCTTCGGCAACACGGTGAACCCGCTCACCTCGCTGAACATGATCTTCGACATCCCGGTGCTCGTGATCACCACGCTGCGCGGCGAGCCGGGCGGCCCGAAGGACGAGCCGCAGCACGCGCTCATGGGGCAGATCACCACGGGCCTGTTCGACCTCATGCGCATCCCCTGGGAGTACTTCCCCGCGGAGGAGGCGGAGATCGGGCCGTGCCTCGAGCGCGCGACCAAACACATGTCCGAGAAGAAGCAGCCGTACGGCCTCGTCATGCGCAAGGACACGGTCGCGTCGCACAAGCTCCGCTCGAAGGCCGCGCCCAAGGCGCTCGCCGCCGCGAAGCTCGCGCCCGAGTACGCGTGGCCCGCCGAGCGCCCCTCGCGCACGGAGGTGCTCGCGGCCGTGCAGGGCGCGCTCCGCCCGGGCGACGTGGTCGTCGCCACCACGGGCTACACCGGGCGCGAGCTCTACGCGCTCGACGACAAGCCGTGCCAGCTCTACATGGTGGGCAGCATGGGGTGCGCGGGCAGCTTCGGGCTCGGCCTCGCGCTCGCGCAGCCCGAGCGCCGGGTGATCGTGCTCGACGGCGACGGCGCGGCGCTCATGCGGCTCGGCGCGCTCGCGACGCTCGGCTTCGAGCGGCCCGCGAACCTGCTGCACATCCTGCTCGACAACGAGCTGCACGAGTCGACCGGCGGGCAGTCCACCGTCACGCACTCGGTCGACAGCGCCCTCGTCGCCGCCGCGTCGGGCTACCCGCGCGTGGAGCGCGTGGCCACGGCCGAGGCCCTCGCGGCGCTCGTCGCCGCGCCCACCACCGAGCTCACGTTCGCGCACGTGAAGATGAAGCCGGGCGCCCCGGCCGATCTCCCGCGCCCCACGGTCACGCCCATCCAGGTCAAGGACCGCCTCGTCGCCTACATGGCGGGCTGAGCGCCTCCGCGCGCGCACCCCGCACCCCGCCCGCACCCCCGCCGCATCTCTCGAGAAGGAAGCCATGAAGCTGCTCAACCCGGGGCCCGTCACGCTCACCGCGCGCGTGCGCGAGGCCATGCTCCGCCCCGATCTCTGCCACCGCGAGGTCGAATTCGCGGCGATGTGCACGCGCATCCTCGACCGCCTCCGCGCGGTCTACCCGGAGGCGGCCGCGCGCTACGTGCCCGTGCTGCTCACGTCCTCGGGCACGGGGGCGGTCGAGGCGATGCTCTCGCTCGTGCCCCGCGCGGAGCACGCCGCCGGCAAGAAGGTGCTCGTGGTCGCCAATGGCGTGTACGGCGAGCGCGCCGCGGCGATGCTCACGGCCCAGGGGAAGGCCCACGACGTCGTGGCCTCCGCGTGGACCGCGCCGATGGACTTGCCGGCGGTCGAGCGGGCGCTCGCGAGCGGCGCGTACGCCCACGTGTTCGCGGTGCACCACGAGACCACCACGGGCCGCCTCAACGACCTCGACGGGCTCGGCGCGCTCTGCAAGCGATTCGACGTGAAGCTCTTGCTCGACGCGGTCTCCAGCTTCGGCGGCGAGCGCATCCGCTTCGACGACTGGAACCTCGAGGCGTGCGCCGCCACGGCCAACAAGTGCCTTCACGGCGTGCCGGGGGTCGCCTTCGTGCTCGTCGACGAGGCGGTCTTCACCGCGCGTCCGTCCGGCGCCACGAGCGTCTACCTCGACCTCTACCGCTACCGGAAGGAGCAGAAGACCGGCTTCTCTCCGTTCACCCAGGCGGTGCAGGCGACGTACGCGCTCGAGGAGGCCCTGCTCGAGCTCGAGGACCAGGGCGGCTGGGAGGGGCGTCACCAGAAATACGCAGCGCTCGCTGGGCAGGTGCGCGAAGGCCTCTACGCACTTGGCATCCGCCCCTTCCTCGACGACGCCGCGAGCTACGGCGCCACCCTCGCGAGCTACCGCCTCCCCGCGGGTCTCTCGTACGAGCGCCTGCACGATCACCTGAAAAACGCCGGGTTTATCGTGTACGCCGGCCAGGGACCGTTCTCCGGCGAGATGTTCCGCGTGGCGGTGATGGGCGACGTCGACGCCGCCGACATGGCGCGGCTGCTCGTCGAGATCCGGGCGGCGATGGCGTGAAGCTTGCGTCGGGGCTCGGCCATGACGCCGAGGACCCCGCGCACCGCCCCGACGCCGTTTGGGGTGGTCTCCCGCGCGGCGCGTGCTAACCATCCGGCGCCTCGCGTCGGCGAGCGGACGCCCCGATGACCCAATCGATCGACACGAGAGCCGCCGCCGAGAGCGGCGCCCACCCCGCGCTCGGCCGCGCGGCCCTCCGGAGCGGCACCTTCGATCTCGACGACGAGGTCGAGGCCCCGGGCCGGGTGAGCGCGCCGCTCGCGTCGCACGCCGCGGACGCCCCGTACGACGCCGTCGAGGTCGACGCCATCCTCTCCGAGATGACCGACCCGCTGAACCGGTACTACCGGTACCCCGCGGCCAGGGCGATGCTGCCGCTCTTCATGCGGCTGCCCTTCACGCCGAACCACATCACGGCGTTCCACGCGTGCCTCGGCCTCGCCTCGGGCGTGCTCATCGCGCGGGGCTCGCCGCGCGAGCTCGTGCTCGCGTTCGTGCTCGCCGAGGCGCGCATGATCTTCGACTGCCTCGACGGCGTGGTCGCGCGCGCGAAGAAGCTCGCCTCGCCGTACGGCCGCACGATCGACGAGATGGGCGACGGCGTGGGGTACGTGGGCATGCAGATCGGCGCCCTCGTGCACATCCACCGCCACGCGCCCGGCGAGAACCTCGTCTTCATGCTCGCCGCGGGCCTGCTCGTGCCCGGGTGGATGGCGATGACCTACGACTACTACAAGCGCACGTTCGCGAGCCTGCTCAAGGGCACGAACGACGGTCCGGCCGAGGAGCTCGTGCGGCGCAGCGCCAAGCGCGCTCGCGACGGCCAGGGCGGCGCGGTGGTCCGCTTCGCGCTCATGTTCGAGTGGCTCCAGACCACCCTCCTCGCGCCCTTCTCGATCCCCTCGCTCCTCGAGCGCATCCGGCGAGAGACGGCCCAGCCCGGGGCGGGCTGCGACGACCCTTCGCTCGTCGCGCTCGCCGCGGGCGCTCGCCGCCGCGGGCGCTCGCCGGGCTTCCGCCGCCTGCTCCGCTTCGCGTCGATCGTCACCGGTGACAACGCCATCACCTTCTTCAATTTCGGCCTGCTCACGTTCGCCGTCGCGGCGGTCGAGAAGACGATGATCGCCGCGGGCTTCGCCACCTTCCTCGTGGTGTCGCTCACGTGCGCGAGCTGGCTCCGGCGCGGCGTCGAGCCTACGCCGGCGAGCGCGGAGTGAGGGGCATCGACAAGGCCGTGGTGCTCGCCGCGGGCCTCGGCAACCGCATCTCCGCGGTCGCGCGGGACGTGCCGAAGCCGCTCTTGCCGCTCTCGGGTGAGCGGGGCTCGACGCCCACCTTCCTCGACTGGCACTTCCGCGCGCTCGAGCGGGCCGGCTGCAAGGAGGCCTATTTCGTTGGGAACGCGCGCACCTTCGGCACGCCCCTGCCCACCTCCGAGTCCATGCGCTCTGCATGGATCTTGAACCCCACCGAAGACGTCTCGACCTCCGGGAGCGGCCACTCCACCTGGTTCGCGTGGAAGAGCGAGCACCGCATCCTCGACGGGCGCTCTCGCGTGGTGCTGATGGACGCCGACGTGCTCTACGATCCGCGCGCGTTCGAGGTGCTCGCCGCGCACCCGTCGCCGCGCTCCAAGACCCTCGTCTGCACCGACTTCCGCAACACGCAGGAGGAGGTGCTCGTGTTCGCCGAGCCGGCCACGCCCGACGTGCCCCGGTACCACGGCAAGGGCATGCTGGAGACCCCCATGACCGAGCGCCTCCGCTGCGTGGGCGAGGCGACCGGCATCCTCCTGTGGGAGCCCGGGGACCACGACGCCCTCGCGCGCGTCACCGACTGGGTCGTGCGCTACTCCACCGCGAAGGCGCGGAGCGAGCACGAGGACATCACGCAGCGCATGATGCTCGCCGACAAGATGCACGTCGCGGGGCTCGGGCCCGATGTGGCGTTCATGGAGTGCGACACTCCCGGCGAGTACGAGGTGCTCACGCGGGAGCTGTACCCGCGGCTGCGGGGCGCGTTGGGGTTCTAGGGGTGGGGCGGCGCGAGGCGCCGTGAGCGAGGGCGTGAAGGCACCTCCGTTACGAGCGATAGGCCCGTCACGCCGGTGACCCCCTCGCGCACCCCCCTTGGGTGAGGTCGCGCTCCGGCGTCGTGACCCCTCGGCCGGGGCCCGGGCCAGGTTACCCCTTGACGCACCCGTAGCCGTGGAACCCCGTCGTGTCGGCCTTGCAGCGCCCCTCGCTCTTGCACACGGCGGAGGCCTTGCAGTCCGCCGCCGTCGCCCCGCACACCTTGCCGGAGGAGGCGCTGACGAGCGAGCAGAGGCCGTCGGACTTGCAGAGGGGTGCGCGCTTGCAGTCCGCCGCCGTGGACGGCGCGCACCGCCCGTAGTCGGGCCCCAGCGACTGGTAGGTGCAGTGCCCTCGCTGCGTGCAGGCCTCGGCCTGCTTGCAGTCGGCCTCGCCGCGGACCGCGCACACGCCCCCGGCCGCCGACAGCGAGCAGTTCCCCTGGGCCTTGCACGCGTCGGATGCGCGGCAGTCGCCGGCGGAGCTCGCGGCGCAGTCCTCCTTGGCGACGGCGCATTCTCCCCGCTCCTTGCAGCGCTTCGACGCGCGGCAGTCCTCGCCGCGGGTCGCGATGCACACGGTCATCGACTTCTTGTCGATCACGGGCCCATGCTTGGAGTCGCCGGGGTCGACGACCGTCGAGAGGTCGACCACCTTCGGCGTGCACTTTCCGTCGTGCGTGCAGGGTCGGCAGCTCGTGGTCGCCGCCGGGGGAGTCACGGCGGCGGCCGCGTCGGCGTCGCCCTTCCCCTTGCGTAGCCGGTCGCAGCCGGTCGACGTGAGCAGCACGGACAGGAGCACGAGGAAGCGGCGCGCTTGCATGTGGATGCACGCTCGCACGCCGGGACGTGGGCGATCAAGGTGCCTACGCGCCCTTCAGTCGAAGAGGCCGTCGGCCGTGGCCTCGGTGAGCGAGGCGCGGAGGGCGGCGTACCCGCTCGTGGGGGCGTCGGCGAAGCGGTCGGCGCCGAAGATGGCTTTTACGTCCGCCTTCCGCTCGCCCGCGCACGCCTCCTTGAACGCCTCGGCGACGCGAAGCTTCAGCGCGGCGTCGAGGCCAGGGCGCACGCAGATGAGGTCGGCGGGCACCTCCCCGAAGGTGCGTAATACACGCATCGCCACGCCGTCGACGAGCGTCCACGAGCCCTCCACGCCCTCCTCGCCGCTCGCCTTGGGCCGCGCGTGGGTGCCCGTCACGTCGGCCGCGCCGTCGATCACCGCGCGGATGGCGGCGCTATGCGAGCCGTGGAACGCCTCCACGCGGAACAGGTTCCGCGGATCGATGCCCATCTTCATGAGCCCCACGCGGGGCACCACGAACCCGCTCGCGCTCCAGGCGTCCACCCACGCGGCGCGCGCGCCGCGCAGATCGTCGACCGACTCGATGGTGGAGTCGGAGCGCACGACCAGCGCGGACTTGTAGCCGGTCTGCCGCCCGCGCTCGAGGGCCAGCAGCGCCTCGACCTTCTCCGGGGGCAGCTTGACGAACGCCACGGGCGGCAGCCACGCCACGTCCACCTTCTCGGCCTCCACCTCGCGCGCGAGGGCCTCGTAGCCGCCGCAGTAGTGGAGCGACATCGGCACGCCCAGTCGCTCGCTCATCCACACGCGCAGTCGCTCGGAGGCCTCCCGGGTGCTCTCTTCCTGGGCGAAGTATCCGAAGGTCAGCGTGTCGGTCATGCGTGCTCCTCGCCGTCGTCTCTCGTTTCGGGCCCCCCGAGCGCGCGCGACCCACGTCCGGCCCGCGCCGGCGAAAGTATAGGTGCGTTCGGCGCGCGCGCCGCGCTGGAAATATATGGATACTGCACTCGTCGGACCCGCGCGCCGCGATCCCGCCCGCCTAGAGCCCCATCTGCCCGTCCACGCCGAGGGCGACGTTCCCCTTCTCCTTGTCGTTCACGTAGAACGCCCGGTAGTCGAGGAGGTCGAGCGGGCGGAAGGCGGCGAGGCCGGCGGCCGCCTGGGTGTGCCCGTACTTCTGCGCCACGTCCTTCAGCAGGTCGCCGTCGACCGCGGCGCCGCCCAGCATCGCGTTCACCTTCGTGTAGATGAACTTGGAGCGCGCCGCCTCCACCGTGCAGAGCAGCACGATGTCGAACGCCTTCTTCGTCGTCGCCGACCAGGGGGCCCCCGAGTAGTCGGTGGCGAGCGCGTTCTCGAAGGTGAGCTTGGTGATCGCGCCGATCGCGCCGGCGTAGCTCACCTCGGCCGGCGCGAGCACGCGGAGCGCGGCGGCGGGGCCCGCGGCGGCGGCGCCGTTCGTGATCTGCGTGAGGTAGAGGTTCGTGATCGCCCCCGCCTGCACCACGTAGTGAAACCGCGTGAAGTTCCCGTGATTTCGCTCGTAGGTCGCGTCGAACGGCGCCCCGGCCGTGAACGCGGCGCGGAACGCCTTGATGAAGGCCTTGTAGCCTGACAGCCCCGTCTTGATCTCCGCCATGTCCTCGCCGCGCCGGGGCGCGCGTCGCGACCCCGAGCCAGGCTACAGGAACCGGGCGCGCGCGCGAGGCTCGCGCGCACGCTCGACGCGCGGCCACGCCGGTGGCAACGTGCGGCGGATGCACCTCTCCTCGCGCCGCGTCGCCTGGCTCTCGAGCGTCGTGGCCCTCGTGGGCTGCGCGAGCGCGGACGCGCCGCCCGCCGCGGGAGACGCGGGCGTCGAGGTCGGACCGCCG
>CAZHGG010000012.1:19336-21671 GCA_964531755.1 uncultured Polyangiaceae bacterium | reverse complement strand
GCGCGTTCACGGTCGCCGCGCTGGTCGCCGCCGCGGCGGCGGCCGCCTCCTCCGGCGGGTGCACGCGCGGCACCCCCGAGGCGCCCGGGGCCGACGCGGGCGACTGCCTCGGCGCGGAGTTCCTCGGCGCGCCCCTGTCGATCCGATGCGGCGCCCTGGTCGACGAGGACGGCCGGCAGGTGTGGCTGCACGGGGTGAACGCCCGCGTCGAGGGGCTCTTCGACGTGACCTTCGACGACGGCCGCGTCCCGCTCGAGCCGATCCCGGATTTCACCGCCGTGGACGCCATGAACATCCGCGGCCTCGGCTTGAACGCGCTGCGCCTGCCCATCAACTGGAGCGGGCTCGAGCCCACCGAGACCGGCGGGTTCTCCGCGCCTTACTTGGAGCGCATCGCGCAGATCGTCGGGTTCGCCCGCGACGCGGGCCTCTTGGTCCTGCTCGACCTGCACCAGGACGCCTACTCCAAGGAGATCGGCGAGGACGGCGCGCCCTACTGGGCCATCTCGCCGCCGCCGCCGGAGCGCCTGCAGGGGCCGCTGGAGGACCTCGAGGCGCGGCGCCTGTCGAAGCCCGTCAAGGACGCGTTCGGGACCTTCTTCGGCCCGAGCGCGGAGGGTGTCCGCCTCCGCGCGCGCTTCGCGAAGGCCGCGGCCCGCGTCGCCTCCCGCTTCGCGTCCGATCCCGCGGTCATCGGGCTCGAGCTCTTCAACGAGCCGCTCGGCACCGACGAACAGCTCACGGCGTTCCACACCGAGGTGATGGCCGAGGTGCGGGCAGCCGCGCCGAAAAAGCTCGTCTTCTTCGAGCCTTCCGCCTTGCGCAACCTCACCGATCGCGCGTCGCTGCCGGCGCGACCGCTCGGCCCCGGCACGGTGTACGCGCCGCACGTCTACACGCTCGCGTTCACTGGCACGCCCGCCTCGATCGCCGCCATGACGAAGGAGACGCTCCGGCCCTCCAACGAGAACGCCCGCGCCGAGGCCGACGCGTGGCAGGCGCCGCTCGTGATCGGCGAGTTCGGCTTCTCCCCGGCCTCGCCCGCGTTCAGCGACTACATCGCGTGGCAGTCCGAGCTCCAAGACGAGGTCCGCGCGAGCTCGTTCCTCTGGGTCTGGAAGGAGACGAGCCAGGGTGCGTGGGGCGTCTACGACCACGTAGGCACCAAGTGGGAGGAGCGCCCCGCCGTGGTGAGCGCGCTCACGCGGCTCCGCTTGGAGCGAGTCGCGGGGCGGCTCGGGCGCGTGGGCTACGACCGGGAGAAGCGCCGGCTCGCGTTCACCTTCGAGGGCGGCGCGGCGGGCGGGCGCAACGTGATCAGCGCGGGTCGGCTCGCCGGCACCGTCGACGCGAAGTGCGACGGCCGCAGCGTGGCCGCGGAGGGCAAGGGCCCGCTCGAGATCCCGTGCGGGGGCCAGGGCTCGCACGAGGTGACGGTCACCGTGATCCCCCGCTGACGGCGACGCGGGGCCGCGCGGTCAGCGAGAGAAGGAGCACCCGACGTCGACGGACCGGCCCGCGTTGTGGATGAGCACCTGCACCTTGAGCGCGTCCGTGTAGCAGAAGTCCGCGCCGCACCCCATGTTGTCGCGGTGGGCCGTCACCGACGTGGGGCTGCCGTGGGGGCCGATCACGATGTGGTAGCCGAGGGTGAACGAGGGCGCGCCGAACTTGCACCCCTTGGCGAAGGCTCCGCACTGGGCGAGCCGAGGGTTGCGGCGCAGGTCGTCGTCGCTGAAGTCGGTGAGGACGCCTGGGATGGGCGTCACCCTGCACCCGCGGAAGACGGGGTCTCGCGGGCCCGCGGGAGCCGACGGAGGAGTCGACGGGGCCGGCGGGGTCGACGGGGCGCCCGACGGCGGAGTCGGCGCGACTGGCGTGGTGGGGGCCCCCGACGGGGTGGGCGCGGTGTGCGGAGCGCTCGGGTGGCGCGCGCCGCTCGCGTCGCCCTCCGAGGACGGTGACGACGACAACGACGACAACGAAGGCGGCGACGACGACGACAATGGCGACGACGACGCGGGATCGCCGCGCGAAGCGTCCGCGGCCGGCGGCGCGCCCCGCGCTCCGGTGAGGAGCGACGCGACCACGGCGACGCCCGTCACGGCGAGCAGGAGGGCCGCCACCCCCAGGCCGAGGAGGAGCCCACGCCTCCGTCCGCCGGCCGCGACGACGTGCGACCCCGTCGCGGACCCTGGCCCAGCCGGCGAGCCCGCCGCGTGCGACCCCGTCGCGTACCCTGGCCCCGACACGGGCGCGTGCGACCCCGTCGCGTACCCGGGCCCCGACACGGGCGCGTGCGATCCCGTCGCGTACCCTGGCCCCGACACGGGCG
>CAZHGG010000012.1:0-19236 GCA_964531755.1 uncultured Polyangiaceae bacterium | reverse complement strand
ACACGGGCGCGTGCGATCCCGTCGCGTACCCTGGCCCCGACACGGGCGCGTGCGACCCCGTCGCGTACCCTGGCCCCGACACGGGCGCGTGCGATCCCGTCGCGTACCCTGGCCCCGACACGGGCGCGACCGGCGCGTGCGATCCCGTGATCCCGGGATCGGGCGGGGAGCTCGCCCGCGAGGGGATGTGCGCCAGGAGCTCCTGGCTCGACGACCTGTGGGGCTGCGCCCACGGCCGCAAGGCGACGCGCATCTCGTCCGCCGTCGCGAACCGCGCCTCTGGGCGCTTGGACATCGCGCGCGCGACGAGCTGCTCCAGCCCCGGGTCGAGGCCCTCGACGAGCCGCCCCAGCGGCGTCACGGGCTGCTCGAGGCGCGCGAGGAACTCGCCCACGTCCGCCGCCTGGATCGGGAGCCGCCCCGAGAGCGCGTGGTACATCGTGGCGCCGACGGCGTAGAGATCGGCCCGCGCGTCGATCGCGCCGCCGAGGGCCTGCTCGGGCGGCATGTACGCTGGCGAGCCGACCATCGCCCCGGCCAGGGTGAGCGGGGCCTCGTCGAGGAGCTTGGCGACCCCAAAGTCAAGCACCTTGACGATGTCGTTCACCATCGACATCACGGTGAGGAACACGTTGTCGGGCTTGATGTCTCGGTGAACGATCCCCGCGGCGTGCGCGGCCGCGAGCGCGGAGAGCACCTGGCTCGCGATGAAGGCCACGCGCTGGGGCCGCAGGGGGCCGCGCTTGATGGCGTCCCCGAGCGACTGCCCCACGAGCTTCTCCATCACCAGGAACGGGGGCTCCCCCGGCTGCCACTGGAAGTCGGTGATCTGGATGATGTTCGCGTGCCCGAGGGCCGCGGCGGCCCTCGCCTCGCGCTGGAACCGCGTGAACTGGTCCTGGCGGAGCTGACCGTGGGCGGCGTGGAGCACCTTGATGGCCACGGCGCGCCCGAGGGACTCCTGGACGCCTTCGTACACCGCGCCCATCGCGCCGTGCCCGAGCAGCGAGCCTAATCGGTAGGCACCCGCGCCAAGCGACTTTCCGGTCAGCGGCCCTTCCACGCAGCGGAAGGTACCGCAGTGTGGCCCGGCCATCCGCGACATTTTCTCGACTTTTCACGCGCGCCAGCTACCACTCGGACGGTACGCTGCAGCGGCCCGAGGCGAGCCCGATGTCCGAGCGCAAGGTCCCTGTCGTTCCCCCGGCGCCGGAGCCTCCCTCGGTGGAGGCCCCGCGCGTCGCCGAGCCGAGCCGCATCGACAGCCCGGTCGCCCTCGAGGCCGCAGGCGGGGGCGACAGCGAGCTGCTCCGCACGCTCCTCGCGATCCTCCCGGTCGGAGTGGTCGCGTACGACATGACCAGCATCCGGTACGCGAACGCGTGCGCGCTCCGCTTGCTCGGCCTCTCCGCCGCGCCGGCCTCGCCCGCCGAGATCTTCCAGTACATCCACCCCGAGGACTGGCCCGTCGTCGAGCGGCGGCGCGCCGCCCGCGCGCGCGGGGAGGAGACGCCGCCGGTGGACCTGCGCCTTCGTCACGCGAGCGGCGCGGTGGTCACCGTCACGATCGACACGGTGGACCTCCGCGCGGGGCCGACGCCCATGTTCCTCACCGTCCTCCAAGACGTCACCCGGCACCGCGAGCACGAGCGCCAGCAGCGGGCGGCCGAGGCCCGCCGCGCGGCCGAGGAGGAGACGATCCGCGAGGCGCAGCGGCTCGAGAGCTTGGGGATGTTGGCTGGTGGGATTGCGCATGATTTCAACAACTTGCTGGCGAACGTGTACGCGAGCCTGGCGGCGATCTCTCGCCTCGCGGCGCCGCTCGCCGAGGGGCAGGCCTTCGCGCCGCACGTCGAGAACGCGGAGTGCGCCGCGGCCCGCGCCGCCGACCTGACCAAGCAGCTCCTCGTCTACGGCGGCGAGGCGTCGGTCGCGCGCCGGCCCACTTCCCTCCCCGCCCTCGTCCGTGACCTGCGGGGGCTGCTGCGCGTGGCGCTGACAAGGAGCGCGACCCTGGCGCTGAACGTGGACGCCGATCTGCCGCCCGTGTCGGCCGATCCAGCGCAGCTCCGGCAGGTGGTCTTGAACCTGGTGACGAACGCGTCCGAGGCGCTCGGCGACGCGCCCGGCCGCGTGACGATCACCACGCGGCACGCGCCATCGCTCGGCCCCGAGCACCGCGCGCTGGCCACGCAGCCCGTCGAGGCGCCGCGCGGGTGGGTGCTGCTCGAGATCGAGGACGACGGCCCGGGGGTCCCCGAGGCGGCGCGCGCGCGGATCTTCGAGCCCTTCTACAGCACCAAGGGCGTCGGCCGCGGCCTCGGCCTCGCCACGACGCTCGGCATCCTGCGCACCCACTCGGCGCGGCTCTCCGTCGACAGGGGCGCGGCGGGCGGCGCGAGGTTCTCGTGCGCGTTCCCGGCGCTGGACGGGGGCGCCGAGCCGGAGCCGCGCACCGCCCCGAGCGACGCGCCGGCCGACGGCCTCACGGGGACCGTGCTCCTCGTCGACGACGAGCGACGCGCGCGCTTCGCGCTCGGGTTTCTCCTCAAGAATCGTGGCTTCACCGTGCGCGAGGCCGCCGACGGGCTCGAGGCGCTGGAGGCCGTGGCGGCCGGCGGCGTGGACGTGGTGGTGATGGACCTGAGCATGCCGAGGATGGGCGGTCGGGAGGCGTTCCTCCAGATGCGCGCCCGGTGGCCGGGGCTGCCGGTCGTGCTCACGAGCGGGTACGGGGCGGCGCAGCTCGAGTCCCTCCCGTTCCGCGACGAGCTCCTGGGCTTCCTCGAGAAGCCCTTCCGAGAGGAGGCCCTCGTGCCGCTCCTCGCGCGCGCGCTGAAGCGGCGCGCCGGTCCCTAACCCCCGCGCGCCGGGGAGATGCTATTCCATGGCGATGCGGCACCCCCTTCGCGCGCACGCCCCTTGGCTCGTCACGCTCGCCGCCGCGGTCGCCGGCCCCGCGTGCGGCAGCACCACGCGCCCCGAGGCCGCGTTCGACCCGCCCGTGGACGCCGCGCCGTCGGCGGCGCCGGCCGGCGCCGCGCCGCTCCCGTCGTCACCGCCGCTCTTCACCGACGCGACGACGGGCGACGCCACGCCGCCCGGGGTCGATCCGCCGACGGAGGTCGACGTGGTGCTCACCGCCGACAACGCGTACGCCTTCGGCTGGGGCGACGCGACGAAGGTGAACACCTACCGCAACGTCGCGCCCGCCCGCCTCGCCTCGGAGATCTTCAACTGCCCGCTCGGCAACGGCCCCGAGGCGTGGGTCGTCCCCGCGGCCGACGCGCCGCCTGGCGCGTTCCTCTACGTCGTGGCGTGGGCCGACCGCGCGACGTCGCAGGGCGTGATCGGGCAGTTCCGTCGCCGCGGTGGGAAGCCGATCTTCACCGGGGACGGCGCGTGGGAGGGGTGCGCCACGGGCCGCGAGTACAACTCGTCGTCCGCGACGGACTTCCCCACGCAGGCCATCGTCAACGACTACATCGCCATCTGCAACGCGGGCAGCGGCGATCCGGCCACGACGAGCGCGGGCTGGGTTGGCACCGCCGCGGCCGTCACGCCCGGGGCGGTCGGCCGCGTCGCGTTCGGCGAGGACAACTCCAGCTCCGCGGGGACCTTCCCGATCGTTTGCCAGAAGGACGCCACCGGCGCGGAGGGCGTGGCCCCCGACGCTCGGTGGATGTGGTACTCGCCCGACGCGACCGATCCGTTCAAGTACGTCGGGCCGGGCAACTCCACGCGCACGTTCCTCATCTTCCGTCTGCCGGCGCGCGCCCTCCCCCCTGCCCCGCCCAAGTAGCCGGCGCCGCGGGGCGCCGGCGGCGGCGAGCGTCTTTGACAGCGACGGGAAGGTCCGGTAAGCCGTCGGGGTCTCACGGGCTGGTAGCTCAGTTGGTTAGAGCTGCGGACTTTTAATCCGTAGGTCCTGGGTTCGAGTCCCAGCCGGCCCACCACGTTGCGTTCTCGGGCGCAGTCGCTAGGGTGCTCGCGCGGTGCGCGCCGGCCGGGCGCTCGGCCGCCGCCCCGCACTGACGAGCCGCATGGAGCCCCATGGAGTCGCACGCAGACCTCGCTTATGACGTCGTCATCCTCGGCCACGGCCAGGCCGGCGCGCTCCTCGCGCGACAGCTCCGCCTCGAGCTCGGTCCCTCCGCGCGCCTGCTCGTGCTGGAGGCCTCCCCCGCGCTGACCGACTACAAGGTCGGCGAGTCGACCGTCGAGGTCGCTGCAAACTACATGGTTCGCCGGCTGGGCCTCGGCACCTACCTCTACCAACACCAGCTCCCGAAGAACGGCGTGCGCTTCTTCTTCGACTCGCCTGAGCGGGATCTCGCGCTCCCCGAAATGAGCGAGATGGGCACCGATCGGCTGCCGTTCCACCCGGCGTTCCAGCTCGAGCGCGCGTCGCTCGAGCGCGACCTCCTCGCCATGAACCTCGCGAGCGGCGTCGACGTGCGGCTCGGCGCCGAGGTCGTGGACCTCGCGCTCGGCGCGGGCGACGCCGACCATCGGATCACGTTCGTGCGGGACGGGGCGCGGAGCACGGTCTCGGCCCGCTTCGTCGTCGACGCCGCGGGCCGGCGGCAGTGGCTGCTGAGGCACCTCGGCGTCGGGCTCCACCGCGAGACCCGCCTCAACACCGCGTCGAGCTGGGCCCGGTACCGCCGCGTGGCCGGCGTCGACGCGGTCGGCGACGTGGCCTGGCGCGAGCGGGTCCGCCACACGTCGCGGCACCTCTCGACGAACCACATGATGTACGACGGCTACTGGATCTGGTTCATCCCGCTCGCGGGCGACCTGATGAGCGTCGGCGTCGTCTACGACAAGGACCGGGTCCCGGAGCGGCTCGGCGCGCGCGAGGCGTTCGAGGCGTTCTTGAGCCGCCACCGCGCCACGCGCGAGCTGCTCGAGGGCGCCGAGCTCTGCGACTTCCAGCAGTACTCGCACCTGCCGTACCACGCGGACCAGTATTTCTCGGCCGACCGGTGGGCCACGACGGGCTTCGCGAGCGCGTTTGTCGACCCGTTCTACAGCCCGGGCGCGGACTTCATCGCGATCGCCAACGACTTCATCGTGGAGCTCGTCACCCACGCCCTCCGCGGCGATCGCGGCGGCCTCGCCGAGCGCGCCGACCTATTCAATGCATACTACAAGTTTTGGTACGAGCGGACGCTGCGAATCTACGCGGGCCTCTACCCGACGTTTGGCTCGTTCGAGGTGTTCCGCCTCAAGTACATGCTCGACTTCAACAACTACTACAACCTGGTGGTGTGGCCCTTCATGGCCGACAAGCACCGCGACGTGGCGTGGCTCCGGGGCGAGCTGCGCTTCGTCGATCGGGTGATCCAGGCGCAAGACTCCATGGCGGCCCAGTTCGTCGCGCTCGCCGACCGGCTGCGCGCGGGGGGCGAGTACCACGCGCAGAACCGCGGGCGCTGGCACAACGTGCTGGCCGCGATCCTCGGCCTCCAGGAGCGCCTCGGGCCCCGCCTCGACGAGCCCCTCCGCCGCGCGCAGGTGCAGGCCGCGTACTCGAGCGTGTTCGCGGCGGTCCTCGAGCGCGCGGCGGGCCTCGATGGGCTGTCGAACCGGCGGGCCTTCCTCGCCGAGCTCACCTTCCCCACGGTCGTGCTCTTCAAGGACATCACCGCGGCGAGCGTGGCGGGCCTCCTCGAGCGGGCCGCGGAGCGCATGAAGCGCGACCTGTCCCGCGAGCTCCCGGAGGCGCGCATCACGGCCGTCCGGCTGTCGGCGGGCGGCGCCGAGGTCGACGCCGACGCCCACCACGCCGCGACGCTCGCGGCGCGCGCGGCCGCGCTTTGGGACGCGCGCGGCGAGTCCCTCGCCCACCTCGAGGCGTGAGCCGTTACTCGGGGCGCGCGTCGCCCGAGCCCGCGTCGCTGGGCGGGGCGCCGCCGTCCACGGGGCGCTTCTGGCACTCGACGAGGTCGGCCACGGTCGCGACGCCGCCAGGCTGCGCCTGGATGGCCGTGAACGGGATACCGAGCGACAGGGCGTCGCAGGGCTTGTTGGGGTCGCGCTCGCCGCTCGCGAGCAGGTCGAGGTTGCCAGAGACGAACTGCTCGACGAACGCGTAGTTCGGATCGCTCTCGCAGATGCCCACGAGGCGCAGGCCCTTGATCACGTCGTCGCGCTTGGCGCGCCCCGCCACGACGCCGTCGGTCGCGCGCCAGAGCCCGTCTTTTCCGCGGGCGAGCTTCGCGGTGACGAAGCCCTTCTGGATCGTGAGCGGGTACGCCGTGGCCAGCGCGCGCTGCCCGGGGAACCAGAAGAGCGTGTTGTCCGGCAAGGTCACGAACAGCACGCCCTCGCGAACGAAGGCGTTGGCGTCGAAGAGCTTCGAGTCCGGGACGGCGCCGTTTGGGCCGAGCGGGCCGGCGAGGGCCGTGTCGCGGATCTGCCACTTCTGGTCGGAGTCGAAGCACGGGTGCGACTTCCAGTCCTCCGACGAGCAGTCCCACGGGAGCATCTTCTCGAGGCCCGGCGACGGGTAGAAGTCGACGCGCACCTGGTTGTCCTCGAGGTCGCCGTTGTAGCCCGAGATGCGGAAGAGGTAGTTGTACGCGCCCACGCAGAGCGCGCAGTTGAAGCCCTCGGAGTTGAGGCCGTAGGCCTTCGAGGTCTCCGGGGCGACCGCGGCCTGGTAGCCGAGGCGACCGAAGGTGTTGTCGCGGCAGTACGCCCCGTCGAGCGGCACGCCGGACGCGACGGGCTTGCACGACAGGTTGGTCTGCCCCGGGGTCTCGCAGGTCTCGGAGCCTGTGCACGTGCCGTCGAGGTCGAAGCCCACGTTGCGCCACGCCTCGGGGTCGAGCTTCCCCTCGTCGTTCAGCGACCCCGTGTTGAGGGTCTGGAACGCCAGGTAGAACGGCGGCAGGACGCCGGGGTTGCCCGCGGCGGGGCGGTCCTCCAGGCGCGGGTAGCGCGCGCTGAAGCACCCCGGTGGGTTGTCGGCGGGGCCGCTCCAGTAGCCCACGCCCCCTCGCCGGGCCGCTCCCGCGTCGACCCCCCCGGAGTCGCCCCCGAGCAGGGACGTGTCGTACACGTTGCAGGCGTCGCTCAGCGAGGCCGAGAGGCCCGCCGAGAGCGCGAGCACCGCGACGAGGCGCGCTCCCTGGGACGCGGCGGAGGGCGTGCGTGAGGCCATGCACTGCCCAGAGTAGACGAGCGCGCGCGCGTTGTCCCGCGGGGGTTTCGCGCGCCGACGGAGCGCGGGCGAAGAAAATGCTCGCGCCGGCCCTCGGGCGGCGCAGAATGCGGGACAGGCGCGCGGGCCGACGAGAGACGAGGGGAGCTGGTGGAGGAAAAGATCATCGACCTGCTCCTCGACCGCGAGGCCGCGCTGGAGAAGCGCGTCGCGGCGGCGATCGTGCTCGGCGAGGTGGGCGCGAGCAGCGCCCGCGCGGCGGCCGCGCTCGGCGAGGTGCTCGACTCGGACGCCCCGCTCCTCCAGCAGCGCGCCCTCGAGGCGCTCTCCCGCGTAGGGGCCAAGCGCTCGATACCCAAGATCATTCCGCTCTTCGCCTCCCCCTCCGAGGAGGTGCGCCGGGCGGCGCGCGCGGCGGTGTCGAGCTTCGGCGAGGGCGTGGTGGGCACGCTCCGCGAGCGGCTCGCCAGCCCCGAGGAGCGCGCCGAGGCCGTCGAGCTCGCGGCCGACGCGGCGAGCGAGCTCACCTTCTCTGCGCTGCTCCGCGGCCTCGCCTCCGCCACCGGCGACGCCGCGGGCTCCGCGGCGCTCGTCGTCAAGCAGCGCGTGAAGGACGCCGACGCGCGGACGCGCAAGACCTACCTCGCCGAGACCGAGAAGCTGCTCGCCGCGCAGGCGAAGGCGCGGGGCACGAGCGCCGCCCTCGCCGGGACCATCCGGGTGCTCGGCACCCTCGAAGACCCGCGGACCCTCCCCACCCTGCTCCGTTACGCCACTTCCACCACCGCCGACGCCCTGGTGAAGAAGGAGGCGATCCGCGCCGTCGCCTCGGCCCTGCGCGGCGATCGCGCGCCCCCGAAGGTCGTGGACGCCCTCGCCACCGCGGCGGTGGACGCCGAGGACCGCTCGCTCGCCCAGGCCGCGCTCGAGACGCTCGACGGGCTGTCGCTCGCCCCGGAGTCGATCCGGCGCCTCTCGCGGCTGCTCGCCAGCCCCGACCCAGAGCACGTGCGCTTCGTGATCGATCTGCTGGCGCGCGCGCCCGGCGGTGAGGCCGCGAAGCTGCTCGTCGAGGTGCTCGCGCGGCTCGACCGGTCGTTCGCGGAGCCCGCAGTCTCGGCCCTCGAGGGCAAGGCGGACGCGGCGCCGGCCCTCGCGCGGGCGCTCCTCGAGGCCCAAGACCGAGACCGCGCGTGGACCCTCAGCGCGGTGCTGCGCCCGCTCGCCAAGCAGCTCCCGCTCGGCCTCCGGAAGGAGCTGCTCGGCCACGCGATCGATCGCCTGGCCTCCGGCGAGCGCGGGTGGGAGGCGGCGCTGGACGTGGCGCGCGACGCCGATCCGGAGGCGGTCGCCAGCGCGCTCCGCGCGACGGCGCACAAGCTCGTGCGTGCGCGGAGCGTCGACAAGGCCCAGGTCGTCCTCTCGCTGCTGACCAAGGGCGAGCTGTCCACCCCCGAGGACCGCTACCTCCAGGCCTCGTTGACGCTCCAGCGCAGCGCCCTCGACACCGCGGAGGGGGGGCGCCAGGCCGACGAGGCGCTCGACGCCTTCGAGCGGCTCGCCAAGGAGGGCTTCGACGTGTCCCGCGCGCTCCGCAAGGATCGAAACCTGGATCTCGAGCACATCTACCACGTGGGCAGCCACCTCGCCGACTCGGGGCTGCCGGCGGGCCGCGAGCTGCTGGACGACGTGCGGGCCCGCGGCGGGCGCGCTCGAGTGGCGCGGCTCGCCAAGGCGAAGCTCGAAGCGCTCTCCGCCGAGTGAGCCGCCGAATGGGGCTCGCGCGCCGCGCGCAGGCCCGCTAGAGAAAGCCGATGGACATCCTCCGAACGTCGATCGCGCGCCTGCTCGAGAGCCGCCGCGGCGAAGGCCTCGCCCCCGTGCGCGTCTCCCGCGATCTCGCGCAGCGCCTGAACCGTGCGCTCGGCGAGCCGGCGTGCAGCGAGGACGAGCTGGCCCGACGCCGCGCGGCGGCGGCGCGCCTCGAGGCGCTGAAGTGCGCGCCAGCGCCGGCCCCGGAGGCCCCGCCGCAGGCGCCCGTGGTCATCTATTACGAGCGTGACCGCAACACCCGCGAGCTCGGGCGCATCGAGGAGCTCCTGCGCGCAAAGGGCATCGCCCACACCAAGCTCGACGTCACCGACGACCCCGCGGCCCAGGCCTTCGCGCAGCGCGAGGCGCGCGTGAAGGCGGACGACCTCCCGGTGGTCTTCGTGGGGGCCACCGCGGTCGGCCCCTACCCGGCGCTCGTGGCCTTCGACGTCTCCGGCAGCCTCGCGAAGGCGCTCCGGGGCGGCTGAGGGCCTTGGAGCTTCGCTCGTTCAAGCTCCAGTTCGCCGAGGGCCGCGCGCGGGCCGTGCCCTCGACCGACGAGGCGGGTGCCCCGTTCGTCGACGTCGCGATCGATCTGGTGGGCGCGGAGGGCGAGGCCGCCCTTGCCGCGGGCGAGCCGCTGCGCGCGTGGTTCGCCGAGCGCGCGCCCGGGGCGGGGGTACGGTCGATCTCGTTCGACCTTCCGCGCGGGCGCGCGCTCGCTACCGTGCAAGCGCCCGGCGCCCGTGTAGAGGCGGTGCGGGTCGACGAGCGCACGTGCCCTGAGCTCTTCGATCTGGCGCGGGCCCTCATGCCGACGCTGCGCGGCCTCGCGCTCCGCGTGTTCGCGCGGCGCCCTACTCGCGCGTGTCGCGGGTGAACCCGACGCTCGTGCCGAGGTGCCCGAGCCGGCGAGCCTCGAGGCACGTGGGCGAGCCCACCTCGACGACGCGGCAGCCCTCCGGGCGCACGTCGTACACGACGCACGGGAACCTGCCAGGCACCGACACGTCCAGCGCGCCGCAGCGCGCGCCGTCGTTGATAACAAAGCGAAAATACGGAGGTTTCTCGTACACGACGGTGAGCCGCCGAAGGCGCTCCTCGCCCATGCGCAGCTCGTCGGCCTCGAGCAACGTGACGGTGTGCGGGCCGTGATGGCAGCACCGACCGCACGTCACGCAGTCTGCGCCGTCGAGCCGAGGCGGGCTCAGCTGCTCGGGGGGATCGCCGGCCACGGCAGGCCCTCCAGCGCGGGCGCGAGCTCCGCGAGGCCGCGCCGCACCTGCTCGACGGTGGGGCGGTTCCTCGGATCACGGCGCAGACAGTGGCTCGCGAGCCCCGCGACCCGCTCGAAGCCGCTGCGCGCAGCGAGCCGCGACAGCTTCGGGGGCCCGCCGTCGTGGACGAGGTGGCTCGACACGAGCGCGACCTGCTGGTCGGCGTCGAAGAGCACCTCGCCCATGAGCACCTCGTAGAGCAGGCAGCCAAACGCGTAGACGTCGGCCGCCAGCGGCGAGGCCTCCGCCGAGTGGACCCAGATCTCGGGCGCGCCGTACGGCCCCGACGCGCAGCCGGGGCGGAGCTTGCGCCCCGAGAGGCCGAAGTCCACCAAGACGGCGACCTCTCCGTCGCGGAGCACGACGTTGGAGGGCTTCACGTCGAGGTGCCCGAGGCCCGCCTGGTGCATCACCGAGAGCCCCGCGAGCAGGTCGCCCAGCGCCCGCAGCGCGCGCGGCATGTCGAGCGCGAGCGACTCGACGGCGAGCTCGAGCGAGAGCCCCTCGACGAGCTCCATGACGAGGATGGGCTTCGGGCGCGCCGCGAGGTCGAAGTTCACGAAGCGGGCGAGGTTCGGGTGCGGCGGGAGCCCGACGAGCGCCATCGCCTCGGACCGGAACATGTCCAGGAACTCCTCCTCGGAGAGGGAGCGCGCGACGCTGGCGTCGTAGTCGGGCACCTTGAGGGCGAACCGCTCAGCGTCGGGGTCGTGGCGGTCCTCCAGGCGATTGGCGACACACACCGAGCCCGAGCCCCCCACGCCCAGGGGGCGCTGCACGAAGAACGCCCCCAGCACGCGCCTGGCGGGCAGCCAGGGCGGGAGCGCCTCGCCCTGGGCGGAGGGCGCCCGCTCGTCGGCGCGAGGCGCGTCGACCGGGAGGTCGGCGAGGCGGCTGGCGGTCTTGGTGACGAGCGTGGCGAGCGCCCACGGCAGGCCGCGCGTGAGCTCGGCGAGGGTGGCCGCGAGGGGCCCGGGGGCGACCCGCTCGCCCGCGACGAGCGCGCGACCTACGACGACCGAGAGCAGACGCACGCCGCCGGAGACGAGGCGCGACTCGCGCCGGAGCGTGCGCTTGCCGGCGGGCTCGAGCCGCATCCGAGCCCCCCGGACGACCTGGGCGAGCGCGACGACAGCCACCTCGAGGCTCTGGACCACCTCCGCGTCGGGCATCGCGCCTCCGCCCATCCCGCGGAGCGACGTCGCCTTCGAGAGCACGACGAGCGCGGCGTGGAGCCGCACGAGGACGTGCCGGAGCGCCTCGGCGCGCGCGGAGCCCTCGGAGACCAGGTCTTCGGCGAACCGCCCGAGCGCGGCCACGCGCGCGTCCGCCGCGTTGGCCGGCCGGGTGAGCGCGAACGCCTCCTCTGCGTCGGGTGGCGGCGGGAAGAGCGAGTCGTGCGGCGCGGCGGCGACGCGCGCCTTCGACGGCGCGATGGCGTCGGCCGCGAGGAAGCGCACGTACTCGGCGAGCATGTGCCGCATGTCGGGGTTCATCGACGCCTCGGCGAGCGCGACGAGATCGGCCTCGCTGGCGAGGCTGTCGACTGCGCACAGCACCGCGTCGGCCACGTCGAGCTCCTCAGAGCGGACGAGCGCGTCGAGGCACCGGGCGAGCGTCGCGATGAAGGCGCGCCGGAGCAGCGGCTCTGGCCCTCGGGCGACGCGCTCGAGGACGGCGAGCGCGGTGGCTTGCCAACGGTTCTTCTGCCTGGCCATCTGCGCGGGATCGTCGTTCGAGCTGGTGGCGTCGCCGTCGACGAGGTGGAGGAGCGCCCGGGCCCGCACGAGGTCGAGCGCGCCCGCGGCGTCGCCGCCGTCCCTCGCGAACTGCCGCGCGAGCATCCACGCGCCGACGTGCTCGCGCAGGGCGTCCAGCGAGGCCTCCCCCGCCGCGACCTTCTCCTGGCTCGTGTCGAGGCGGAGCAGATCGGCGAGGACGTTGCGCTCGAGGAGCGACGCGTCGAGATCCCGCAGCACGCCGAGCGCGACCCGTCGGCTCGATCCGGCCCCCTCGCGGCGGGTCCCCTCTTGAGCCGCATCGAGCGCGGCGACGGCCACCTTGGTCGCCTCCAGTAGCGCCATGCCACGCGCGTGCGCGGACTGCGCCCCGCCCGAAGCGAAGGCCGAGAGCGCCCGCTCGACCTCGCGGCGCAGGGGCTCGCGCTTGCGCGGCGCGCCCGAGAGATCGAGGCGCAGCTCCTCACGCAGGCCGTCGTCGTCGCCCTCGCCGGCGGGCAGCGCGCCCAGCACCTTCTTCGCCGCGCCGTCGCAGAAATGGCTGCCGCCGAGCTCGTCGCGGGTCCACAGCACCGACTCGGCGACGTCTTGGGGCGCGCTCCGGAGAGCAAAATCGAGCAGGAGGTACGCCGCGTCAGGCTCGGCCTCGGCGACCCGCGGGAGCCCCCACACGAAGGCCCCGCCGATGCCGGGATCGAGCCCTGGGAGCGGGCCCCGAAAGAGCCGCGCGGCCATGCGCTCGGCGTCGTCCGGCCGCACGGCCGCGTAGGCGGCGATGGAGGTGGCCGCGCGCCGCCACTCGGTCGGCGTGAGGTCGGGCGAGAGGGAGCCCTCGAGCTCGTCGCGGGACCGCGGCATCCACGGCGCGATGAGGCCGCGGGCCACGGCGACGTGGCGCCACACGAGCGACTCGCGGTCCGCGAGGAGGCGCACGAACGCGGCGCCGATCGCGTCGCCGCGGAACACGCGGAGCGCGTGCCCGTCCCCCTGGGAGGCGCGCTTCGCCGCCTCGCGGGCGGCGCGCTCGAGGAGCCTCGCCGCCAGCCTGCGCGAGGGGAGCGAGCGCGTCGAGGGCGCCGTGATCCACTCGCGCGCGAACTCGCGGCGCGAGACGAGCGCGAGCGCGAGGGGGCCGTCGGAGACGCCGAGCATCAAGGGGAGCTCGGCGACGAGGGAGACGCGCGCGTGCGCGCCGGCCGAGGTGAGGCCCTTGCCGCCCGAGAGCGCCATGACGGTGGCCATGGCGACGAAGGTCTCGGCGTTGCCGGAGAAGAGGCGCGTGAGCACCCGGCGGCCGAGCTCACGTTGGGCGGGGCCGACCGGCAGCGCGGCGGCCAGCAAGAAGAGCGCGCGGCCGGCGGCGGGGGGCGCCAGCCAGTCGAGGTCGTCGAGGAGCCCCTCCGCGAGCACCGCCTTGAGGCCGAGGGCGAGGAGATCCGGGTTGAGCCCCTCGAGCGGCCCGGGCCCGTCGTCGACCCGCGCCCGCGAGAGCGCGGTCACCGCCTGGCGGAACAGCACCCGGCGCTCCTCGGTCGACCGCTGGTGCAGGTCGACGAGCGACTGAACGTACAGACCCGGATCTTTCACGTTGCCCGCCCAGAGCATCGCACGCCAACACGCGACATTGCAGCTTTACGGCCCAAAAAAGACACCGAACGCGATTCATGGTAAGGCACGCCGCGCGCCGCACCCGGCGCACCCGCTCGACGCCGCGCGCGCATCTCGCCTCTCCCCGAAACCCACGAGAAGTCCTTGATTGTACTCGACAAAGTAACGAAACGCTTCGGACCCAAGATCCTGTTCGAGAACGTCTCGATGCAGTTCGATCCGCAGAAGCGCTACGGCCTCACGGGCGCGAACGGAGCGGGCAAGTCCACGCTGCTGAAGATGCTCGCGGGCGACGAGGACACGGACCAGGGCTCCATCACGATCCCGTCGAACCTCCGGCTCGGCGTGCTGAAGCAGAACCACTTCGAATACGAGGAGGAGCGCATCCTCGACGCGGTGCTCATGGGCAACCGCGCCCTCTGGGACGCGATGACCGAGAAAGAGCGCCTGCTCGCGGGGGAGGTCACCGACGAGGTGGGGATTCGGCTCGGCGAGCTCGAGGGGGTCATCGCCGAGGAGGACGGCTACACGGCCGAGAGCGAGGCGGCGGAGCTGCTCGTGGGCCTCGGCATCCCGCAGGAGCACCACGCCGACAAGATGAACACGCTCGCGGGCGGCTACAAGCTGCGCGTGCTGATCGCCCAGGTGCTGTTCGGCAAGCCCGACGTGCTCTTGCTCGACGAACCCACGAACCACCTCGATCTCGAGTCGATCGCGTGGCTCGAGCGCTTCCTCCTCGACTACCGCGGCACGCTCGTCGTCATCTCGCACGACCGGCACTTCTTGAACGCCGCGGCCACGCACATCGCCGACGTCGACTACCAGACCATCACGGTCTACACCGGCAACTACCAAGACTTCGTCGAGCAGAAGTACGAGAACAAGCAGCGCGCCGAGCAGCAGAACCAGGCGGCGAAGAAGAAGATCGGCGAGCTCCAGGGCTTCGTGCAGCGGTTCGGCGCGCACGCCTCGAAGTCGAGCCAGGCGCAGTCGCGCATGAAGCAGATCGAGAAGCTGAAGGAGGAGGTCGGCTCGCGCGGGCAGAAGCGCTCGAGCCTGGTGCGCCCGTTCATCCGCTTCGAGTTCGAGAAGCCCAGCGGGCGCGACGTGCTGCGCATGGAGGGGGTCGACAAGGCCTTCGACGTCGAGGCGCGCGGCGGCGCGAAGGAGCGGAAGGTCGTGTTTCGGGGCGCCTCGCTCCACCTGAACCGCGGCGACCGGCTCGTGGTGACCGGCCCGAACGGCGTGGGCAAGTCGACCCTGCTGAAGCTCCTCGTCGGCGCGTACGCCGACCTCGACGCCGACACGCGCAAGGACATCTACACCCCGGACGCGGGCGAGGTGCGCTGGGGGCACGACACCAGCGTGGGCTACTTCGCCCAGGACACCCACGAGGCGCTCGGCCGCACGGGCGCGGGGATGAACGCGTTCCAGTGGCTCTACCAGTGGGACACGAACGCCCCGCAGGAGCACATCCGCGGCATCCTCGGGCGGCTGCTCTTCCAGGGCGAGGCCGCCCTGAAGAACACCGAGTCCCTCTCCGGCGGTGAGTGCGCCCGCCTGCTGCTCGCGAAGCTGCTCGTCCTCCAGCACAACGTGCTCGTCCTCGACGAGCCCACGAACCACCTCGACATCGAGTCGATCGAGGGCCTGCTCGACGGCCTGAAGCTCTTCAAGGGGACGCTCGTCTTCGTGAGCCACGACCGGCACTTCGTCTCGTCCCTGGCCACCCGGGTCCTCGACCTGCGCCCGACCGAGGGCAAGGGCGCCGATCTGGTCGACTACGGCGGCACCTACGAAGAGTTCCTCGAGCGCGAGGGCCGCGACCTGCTGCGGCGCTAGCCCGCTCGGCGGAGGCCGGACCCCTCCCCGCGGCGCGTCCCGACGCCGAGTTCCGCGCGCCTTCCGCCCGGACTTCACGTAAGCTGATGTGTCCACCGAGCTAGCGCGCCCCAAGAGCCCCGCATGCCCCCCACCAAGGACGACCGCTACGCGCCGACCGTGATCCACGGCCGGCCTGGCGAGCCGCTCACAGAGCGGTTCGGGAGCCCGCACGCGAGCCCGCGGCTGCCCGACGGCGCGCGCGAGCCGGGCGACGAGCTGCGCGTCTCGTCGGTCCTGCGCCTAGGGGAGGAGCGCGCCCTCGCCGAGGGGGGCATGGGCGTCATCACCGTGGCGAAGGACCCGCTGCTCGGCCGGGACGTCGCCGTGAAGACCCTACACCGCCACCTCTCGGCGGAGCCGCCGGTGCGCCGACTGTTCCTCCGCGAGGCCCACGTGATGGGCCTCCTCGAGCACCCGCACATCGTGCCGGTGTACGACGTGGGCGAGCGAGAGGACGGGCGCCTCGCGCTGGTGATGAAGCTCATCGAGGGCCGCACGCTCGCGTCGATGATCCGCGCGCTGCCCAAGGGCCCGATCGACACGGGCGCGCTCTATGTGCTGCTCGAGGTGGTCACGAAGGTCTGCGACGCGCTCTCCTACGCGCACGACCGCGGCGTGCTCCACTGCGACGTGAAGCCCGCCAACGTCATGGTCGGCGACTACGGGCAGGTGTACCTCACCGACTGGGGCATCGCGCGCTTCGAGGGCCGCCCCTCGCCCACGAGCGACCGCGCGGCTGCGCCGGCGACCGGCGATCAGGCCGAGGACGCCGCGCCGAACGTCGTCATCGGCACGCTCGCGTACTTGTCGCCCGAGCAGGCGCGCGGCGAGCGCTCCACGCTGGACGAGCGCGCCGACGTGTTCCTGGTGGGCGCCATGCTCTACGAGCTGCTCGCGCGCCGCCCGCCCTACCCCACGCGCGAGCCGTCGGAGGCCGTCGCGCAGGCCAGCGCCTGCACCTTCGCGCTGCCGAGCGCGGTCGTCGGAGGCGCGTCCGTGCCCGCCGAGCTGGAGCGCATCGTGCTCCGCGCGATGGCGAAGGAGCGCGGCGAGCGCTACGGGAGCGTGCGCGCGCTGCGCGAGGACCTCTCTCGCTTCCTGCGGGGCGGCGCGGAGTTCCCGCGGCAGGTCTTCCCGGCGGGCGAGGTGATCGTTCAAGAGGGCGACGCGGGCGACGCCGCCTACATCGTCGCCGAGGGTCGCTGCGAGGTGCGCAAGCGCGTCGCGGGCGGCACCACGGTGGTGAAGACGCTCGGTCCGGGCGACGTGTTCGGCGAGATGGCGATCCTCACGGCTGGGCCTCGCACCGCCAGCGTCGTGGCGGTGGAGGAGACGACGGTCCTCGTGCTCACGTCGGAGGCCCTCGAGGACGAGCTCGCGGCCTTGAAGCCGTGGATGGCGAGCCTCCTCCGCACGCTCGCGAAGCGCTTCCGCGAGGCGGATCAGCGCCGCGTCACCGCGCTCTCGGCGCCGAGCCCGGTGCGCCTCGCGAACTACATCTTCATGAAGCTGTCCACGTGGGGCACCCCGGCGCTCGGCGGCGGCCGGCAGGTCGCGTGGTCGTCCCTGGCGAAGGAAATCGAGGAGCAGCTCGGGGTGCCGGCCCTGTCGGCGTGGCAGCTCGTCAGCCTCTTCGGCCTCTTCGACCTCGACATTTATGCCGACGTCGTGGTCATGCGCGACGAGGCGAAGGCCCGGGCCACCCTCGCCGCGGAGCTCGACCACCGCGTCTAGCGTGGGCTCGTCACGAAGGCGCGCTCACTCCGCGGGCGCGTACTCGGCGAAGCTCTCGCTCGGCTGGAGGCTCTCGTAGATGCGCGCGCGCGCGACCCTCACGCGGGCGTCGCCGAACGACGCCGCGGCCGCGTCGAAGAGCCACCTCGCCAGGCGCTCCGACGTCGGCGTGAAGGGGAACACCGAGAGCTTGATGCCCCCCGGCAGCTCGTTGCGTGCGCCGGCGAGCGCGCCCACGAGCACCGGCGGCGCGTCCCCCAGGTGTCCGAGGGTCTCGCGCCGCGAGCGCACGAGGGTCTCGCCGAGCCGGCCGAGGTCGGCGCGCGTCTCGTCGAACGACGCGGCGCCCAGCGCGAGCGAGTGATCGAGCAGGCGGAAGCACGGGTCGAGCAGCTCCTCGTGGACCCGATCGAAGTCGACGACGAAGCCCTCGGCGTCGAGCTCGCGCGCCTCGAGCATCACCTCGAAGCGCCAGGTGTGGCCGTGCAGCGAGATGCACGGCCCGCGGTGGCCGCGGACGTGGTGCGCAAAATGGAGGTGAACGCCGCAGCTTGCTCGGTACATGGTCAACCTCGGAACACGACGCGCGACACGTCGTTCTCGCGCAGCACCAGCTTGCGCAGCCCCGGCAGCTTGGGCGCGAGCTGCCGCCAAATCCACGTCACGAGGACCTCGCTCGTCGGGTTCTCCAACCCTTCGATGTCGTTCAAGTAGTGATGATCGATGCGATCGCGCGCGGGCTTCATCGCGCGCTCGATCTCGGCGAAGTCGAACACCCACCCCGTGGCCGGATCGAGGTCGCCGGCGACGTGGATGTCGAGGTAGAACGCGAGCCCGTACACGTTGTGGCACGGGTGCTCCGGCGGCGTGCGCGGCAAGCGACGCGCCGACTCGAAGCGGATCGTGTGGATGAGCTCGTATCCTCCGGTGGTCTCGGCCATGCGGCTCCTTAGCGCTTTCTCGGCGGCATCGCGCGAAAAAGCACGCCCAGCGGCGCGCCTCGACTACCCTCCCTCGCCCATGAAGAACGCGGAGCTCTTGCACCTCGCGACGCTCGCGGGGCTCACCCTCGAGCGAACGGAGGAGGCGCGCATCGTCGCAGAGCTCAGCCGCGTGCTCGCCTACATGGGCGAGCTCGCCGCGGTCGACACCGGCGCGCTCGAGCCCCTCGAGAGCCCGAGCGAGGGCGGCGCCCCCACGCGCGACGACACGCCGCGCGCGCCGGACGACGCGTTCCGAGACGCGGCCCTCCGCGCCGCGCCCGAGACCTCCGACGGGGCGTTCGTCGTGCCCGCCTTCCTCGACTGAGCCAGGAGGAGCCCCATGCTCGAGACCGAGTCGATCACCACCTTGGCCGCGCGGATCGCCCGGGGCGAGGTCCGCGCGGAGGACGCGTGCGCCGAGGCGTTCGCGCGCATCCGCCGGTCCGACGGAGACCTCGGCGCGTTCCTCGCGCTCACCGAGGAGGGTGCGCTCACGGCCGCCCGCGACGTCGATCGCGCCCGCGACGAGGGTCGCCCGCTGGGGGCCCTCGCCGGCGTGCCCATCGCCCTCAAGGACTCGCTCTGCACGCGCGGCGTCCCCACCACGTGCGGGTCGCGCATCCTCGAGGGCTGGACCCCGCCCTACGACGCGACGGTGGTCGAGCGCCTGCGCGAGGCGGGCGCGATCCTCGTGGGCAAGACGAACATGGACGAGTTCGGCATGGGCTCCTCCACCGAGCACAGCGCCTTCCGCGTGTCGCGGAACCCGTGGGACCGCGGCCGAACGCCGGGCGGCTCGTCCGGTGGCAGCGCGGTGGCCGTGGCGACGCGCATGGCGCTCGGGGCCCTCGGCAGCGACACCGGCGGCTCGGTGCGCCAACCCGCGGCGTTCACGGGCACCGTCGGCCTGAAGCCCACGTACGGCCGCGTGTCGCGCTACGGGCTCGTCGCGTTCGCGTCGAGCCTCGACCAGGTGGGCACCCTCGCCACCGACGTGCGCGGCGCCGGCGCGCTCCTCACCGCCATCG
>CAZHGG010000011.1:0-21771 GCA_964531755.1 uncultured Polyangiaceae bacterium | reverse complement strand
ACACTAGCAGGGTGCTGAAAAACTCCCGTCGCGGGCGGCGCCGAGGCATCGGCGCTGACTGCGTTGGCCCCGCTGCGGTGCCTGTCGCGTACTTCAGTACGTTCCGCGGGCTCCTCCGGGGGCCGCCTTGGCATCGCCGCGCCCCGGCGCGCCCGGTCGACGCGCGCCGAGGCGCGGGGTGAATCCGCCCCCCGGCCTCGCGGCGCGGTGCTACCGTGTTCGGCCGACGAGCCTTGCAAAGGGGGATATCATGCAGGTGTGCCTTCCCAGAGATGAGCGCGACCCGAGGGCTCGCGCGACCCAGCTGGCCTCGAGCCGCGACACGTTCCGGTGGGCCTACGATTGGCCGATCGGCGTCGCGACGGCGGCCGCGCTCCCACGGGACGAAAACTACCCGGCCCGCTACGTGCTCAGCACGTTCAAGACCTACGCGGAGATTGGCGTCAACTTGGGCCTCATGACCCTCGAGGGGTGGGAGCACGGCGGCCTGGCCGAGAGCGTGAAGACGCGCTTCGAGTCGCTGGACCGCGACACCCTGCGCGAGCACATCTTCAAGGCACCGAAGGAGCTGCTGGACAGCCTACCGCCCCTGCCGGTCACGTCGTGGGAGTCGTATGAGGCGATGTTCCAGATCTGGCCGAAACCCCCGATCGTGGACGCCTTTCACCAGGCCCCCGGCGATCTCGATCGCGCGTTCGCCTGGCAGCGGGTGGCGGGCGTAAACCCGATGATCCTCGCCCGCTGCCCGGGGGTACCGACGAACCTCGCCGTGGACGAAGCCCTCTATCAGCGCGTCATGGTGGGAGACTCGCTCGCGCGGGCGACGGCGGAGGGGCGCCTCTACATCGCGGACTACGCCGCCTTCGACGGCCTCGAGGCGGGCGCGACCGACGGCCTCCAGAAGTACATCAGCGCGCCGATCGCGCTCTTCGCCGTCGACGCGACCTCGGGGGAGCTGCGCCCCGTCGCGATTCAGTGTGGGCAGGTGCCCTCCAAGGCGAACCCGGTGGTCTGCCCTTCGGAGCGCTGGCGCTGGCGCATGGCGATGATGCTCGTGCAGATCGCCGACGCCAACTACCACGAGGGCGTCGCGCACCTCGGGCGGACCCACATGATCATGGAGGCGGTGAAGATCGCGATGGAGCGCCAGCTCGCGCGGTGCCATCCGCTCTTCGTGCTGCTCTCGCCGCACCTCGAGACGACGCTCGCGATCAACGAGTCGGCCAAGACCTCGCTCATCGCGCGCGGCGGGACGGTCGACCGCTGCTTCGCGCTCAAGATTGAGGCGTTCGGCGGGGTCGTCCAGAAGATGGTCTCGACGTATCGCCTCGACCAGACCGCGCCCGCCCAGGACCTCGCCGCGCGCGGCCTCTCCGACCGCGCGGCCCTGCCGGCCCACCCCTATCGGGACGACGCCCTGCTCGTGTGGGACGCGCTCGCGCGCTTCATCGCCTCGTACGTGGCGCTCTACTACGCGACGGACGCCGACGTGCTCGGGGACACGGAGCTTCAGGCCTTCGTCGCCGAGCTCGGCGCGGCCGACGGGGGTCGGCTCGCAGGGGTGCCGCCCGCCCGCACGATCTCCGAGCTCGGCTTCCTCCTCACGCGGCTCGTCTTCATCGCGGGCCCGCAGCACTCCGCGGTGAATTTCCCCCAATTCCCGCTGATGGGCTTCCCCGCGAACATGGCGGGCGCGTCCTACGCGCCTCAAATGACCGCCGACACACCGGACACGGAGGAGGGGCTCACGGCGATGTTGCCGCACTGGAAGATCGCCCTCGAGAGCTCGGTGATGGTCTATTTGCTCTCGAACGTCCGCGAGTCCACCTTTGGCGACTACGGCCTTCTGCATTTCGCCGACCTTCGGGTCCTGCCGCTCGTCCGGGCGTTCCAGCGCGACCTCGAGGAGGTGGAGGCAAAGATCGTCGCCGCCGACGCGGGGAGGCTCATGTCGTATCCGTGGCTGCGGCCTTCCCAAATTCTCCAGTCGATCAGCATTTGAGGGCGCCATGAGAGCCACACTCCCGCAGGACGATCCCCACCCGACCACCCGGCAGGCCGCGCTCGATCGGGCTCGCGATCACTACGTGTTCGACAACAGCTACCACGGCATGGTGGCCCTCGCCTCTGTGCCCCTCCACGAGAAGGCCGACGCCCGATGGTGGGGTGAGGCCGCCGTCGCCTTGGCGAAGCTCGAGGCGAACAAGCTCGCCACGAAGGCCGCGGGCGGCCCCCGCGCCGGCCTCGAGGGCTACGCGGACGCGTACTCGCTCATCCGCACACCATCCATCGTGAGCTCGTGGCGGCGCGACGACGTCTTCGCGTGGCAGGCGCTCGCGGGCGCGAACCCGGTGATGCTCCGGCGCATGACCGCGCCGTTGCCCCACTTCCCCGTGACCGCAGCCCAGTACGCGCGCACCGCCGAGCCGGGCGACTCGCTCGACCGCGCCCTGGCGGAGGGGCGGCTCTACCTCGCGGACTACCGAGTGCTGGATGGACTCCCCGAGGGCGAGCTCGGCGGGATGAAGAAGTACGGATTCGCGCCGATCGCGCTGTACGCGTGGCAACCGGGGAGGAGGGAGCTCGTCGCGATCGCCATCCAGACAGGGCAGTCCCCTGGGCAGGCTCCGCTCTTTACCCCCCAGGACGGCGTGAGCTGGCGCATGGCGCGTACGTGCGTGATGACCGCCGAGGGCAACTACCAGGGCATCCTCTCGCACTTCGCGCTGTGCCACCAGGTGATGGAGTCGGTGGTCGTCGCCGCGCGCCGGCAGCTCTCCGAGCGTCACCCGATCCTCGTCCTCCTCGGCCCGCACTTCGAGAACACCCTCGTCACGAACGAGATCGCGAAGAAGTCACTCATCGGCGCGGGCGGCAACATGGAGCGACTCCAGAGCCCGACCCTCGAGGCGTCGCTCGGGCTCGCGCGGCGCGTGCTCGCCGAGTTTCGCCTGACCGAGAGCGCTCCGCCGGAGGACTTCCGCGCGCGCGGCGTCGACGACGTCACGGCGCTCCCCGATTACCCGGCGCGCGATGACGCGCTCCTCTCGTGGGCCGCGACCGCGCCCTTCGTCGACGCGTACACACGCCTCTACTACGCCTCCGACGCCGCCGTGGCGGCCGACACGGAGCTCGCCGCGTGGGTCGACGAGCTGGGGCGGCCCGAGGGCGGGGGGCTCTCCGGGATCGCGCGTCCCCGCACCGTCGACGAGGTGGCGGCGCTCGTGTCGCGTATCGTCTTCCGGTGCACGACGTACCACGCGTCGATCAACTACTCGTCGTTCGACCTCTTCAGCTACGCGCCGAACATGCAGACGGCGGCGTTCGGTCCTGGACCGCGGGGCGGCCCCGGCGACACCGAGGCCGCGTTCGAGGCGATGATCCCGCCCTACGACTGCGCGTACGAGGCCATCTCGCTCTTCTACCAGATTGGCGAGATTCAGCTCTCGCGCCTCGGCCAGTACCCGAGCGGACACTTCGATGATCCGCGCGTGGCCGACCTCCTCGCGGCGTACAACGCGCGCCTCGAGCAGGCCGAGCAGGCCATCGAGCAGAAGAACGCGACGCGCAAGCTGGCCTATCCGTTCATGCTCCCGTCGCGGGTCCCCCTGTCGATCCACGTCTGAGCGCCCCGCCGCGAGCGGCCGGCGTCCGCGCAGCGCTCCGCGGCCGCCGATGACTCGACCCAACCTCGCGACGGGCTCACGCTCCCGGGGGGTTGGTCGGGGCGCGCACGGGAGCGCGCCGCGCGATCGTCACCTGGAAAGAGGTGTGCCCCGGACGCGAGTCGAGGGCGATCGTCCCGCCGTGGGCGTCGACGATGTCCTTCGAGATGGAGAGTCCGAGCCCGCAGCCCTCGCCCACGCTCTTGGTCGTGAAGAACGGCTCGAAGATGCGCTCCCGCAGGTTGTCCGGCACGCCGGGGCCCGTGTCGGTGATCGTCACGACCACGCGATCGTCGCCGCTCGGCTCGACGCGGACCGTGAGGGTGCCGCGCCCATCCATGGACTGAAGCGCGTTGTGGACGAGGTTCGTCCAGACCTGGTTGAGTCGCGCGTGCATCGCCTCCACCACCGTGTCTCCCGAGTACTCCCGGACGACGTGCACGCCGTTTCGGATGAGGCTCCCGTAGAGGGTGAGCACCGTGTCGAGGTTCTCCGCGAGGGAGCCCGGGACCCACGCGTCCGCAGCGCCGGGGTGGGCGTAGCTCTTCAGCGCGAACACGATCTTCGTGGAGCGCTCGACCGCCACTTGGATGTTGGCGCAGCCGCGCTGGAGCGCGGCGAGATCGGCGGCTGCGTTGACGAGAGAGAGACAGGAGGGGGAGAGGAGCGCGGCGCGGTGCGCTGGAGCGATCGCGGTGATCCCCATCCCCGAGAGCAGCTCGGCGACGGCGTCCGCCTGGATGACGCCCTCCTCGCTCAGCGCCTGCGCCAGGGCGCGCTTGGCCTGACGCTTCTCGCGTGCCGTGGAGGGGAGGGGCGGCGCCTCGGTCCCGGTGAGCGCGAGCGCGACGAGGGCGCTCCGCTCGTCGGCGCTGGCGCCGGTCACGAGGAGGTTCAGCGCCTCGAGGATCGCCTGCACGCTGCCGCGGAGGTTGCCGGAGGTCGCGAGGATCGCGCCGAGCGGCGTGTTCAGCTCGTGCGCGACGCCCGCCACGAGCTGCCCGAGCACCGCGAGGCGCTCGGACTCGACGAGCGCCTTCTGGGACTCCATGAGGAGGCGGTGCTTCGCGTCGGTCTGGTCGAGCGCGTCCTGCAGCGCCGCCGTGCGCGCGGTCACCTTGGCCTCGAGCTCGTCGACGAGGCTCGCGTTGGCGATCGACACGGCGGCCTGCGCGGCGAGGACCCGAACGGTCTTGAGGCGGGCCGCCGTGAAGCAACCGGGCAGGAGATCGTTGTCGAGGTAGATGATCGCGTGGCGGTGGCCTTGGTGGGCGAGGGGAGTGCACAGGATGGAGACCTGCGTAGAGGCCCGGACGTAGGGGTCGGAGGAGAACCGCCGGTCGAGAACGCCGTCGGCGATGACCAGCTGCTCACCCGTCCGATCGACGTGATCGACCACCGTGGTCGCGAGCTCCCGGCAGCCGATGAGCGGGGCGCCCGGACGGGCGATCTCGACGCCGCGGGCGTCCATGCCCACGGCCACGATCCACCCCTCCGGGCCCTTCGTCAGCAGGAGGCCACGCGTCGCGCCGGCGCTCTGGATCGTGAGCTCCACCACCTTCCGCAGCAGGTGATCGAGCCGGATCTCCTCGGAGAGCGCGAGCGACGCCCGGAACTGCGCCTCGAGGTCGAGGCCGTCACCCGTCGGGGAGGTGGCCGAGGCCGCCGAGAGCGCGCCCATGAGGAGCTCCGGGTGGAGCCGATCGAGGTCCGCCACCTTGGCCACCGCGCCCCAGCGCTGGTACGCGAGGCGCGCCTCGAGGAGATACGTGCGCGCGATCCGCACGCTCCCGCGGCCGAGGTGGAAGAGCGCGGCGCGCTCGTTGATCAGCGCCTCGTCGCCGAGGAGGCCGTGGCGCCCCGCGTGGTCGATCGCCTGGTCGAAGAGCTCGATCGCGGCGCCGACGTCCCCCTTGACCCGCGCGAGCTCCGCGTCGATGGTCATCCTCCAGTGGGCCATGTTGGCCGGGTTGAAGGCCTCCCAGTGGTGCAGCAACGCCCGGCAGGCCTCGGCGCGCGGCACGTCGATCTCCGCGCAGGCGAGGTGGGCCAGGGCGTCGAAGAACTCGATGGATGCGACGTGCATCGTCGCCACGGCGCCGTCGCGGTATTGGGCGTTCGTGCGGGCGACGAGCGCGGCCTCGTCGTACTTCCGGAACATCACGCGCACGATCGTCACGCACGTCGCGAGCGTCGAGAGCGCGCCGCGGTAGTTGGCCGCGCGCTGCGCGCGGAAGTCCTCGTCCTCGTCGAGGTAGCGACCCACGAGCCGCGTCGGATCGACCGCCTCGCCGCGGAGGTTGGCGACGAGCTGCTGAAAGTGCACGGTGACGGTCACTTGCGGGCGCTGCTTGTGGTGCGCCATCGAGCGCGTGAGACCGGCGGTCTCGGCCGCCACGCGGTCGAGGTTCACGCCCGTGTAATAGAGGTGGTACACGTAGCCGTGCGCCGACCAAAAGGCGTACTCCATGTCGCCCGTGTCCATCCCGTCCGCGTGGTTCCGCAGGAGATCCGGCAGCGTGCGGGCGAGCGGCTCTACCCAGGGGCGAACCATGTTGTTCACCACGTGCGTTGGCCGGACACGGATGGCGCGCTCGTCCCACCGGTCGAGGAGCTTCATGGCGAGCCGCCCCTCCTTGTCGGCCAGCGCTGGCATTCGCGCCGCCGACAAGACGAGCCCCAGCAGCGCGAAGCCGTAGGGGGAGTCGCGCGTGACGCCGTCGTCGAGCGTGCTCTCGACGATCGCAAACGCGAGGAGCGGCAGGAGCTTCGGGACGGTGAGGTAGGCCGCCGACGCGACCCCGGTCATGAGCTTCCGCGCCGCGTCGATGCGTGGATCCGTCGTGTCGGGCAGCGAGAGGATGACCGCGGGGTCGAGCTTCTCGAGGCGCCCGAGGAGCGCGGCGAGGCCCTCGCCGATGTCCTGGTCCCCGGGGGTGCGCGGGAACGAGAATCCAAGCTGCTCGAGGACGTCGAGCGCCTTGTTGACGGCGGCGAGGAGCTCGCCGCGCGCGATGAGCCCGTAGACCAGCGTCCCCTGGGAGCCGAGGCGGTCGAGCTGGGTCCTGCCGTGCTCGAGCACGGCGCCCACGAGCCGGGTCATCTCGCCATCGTCGCCGACGAGGTAAGCTGCCTGAGCGCCGGCCAGGTGGAGCGCGAGCGTCGTGTCGTACGCGCTCTGCCATGCGTCGGCGGGGAGGACGCGCACGCCCGCCTGCAGGTAGCCGTGCGCAGGCGCGTACGCCGCGCTCGCGAGGGCGCGGCGCCCCGCGGTGAGGTTCAGGCTCGCGAGTCGCTCGATCTCGCTCCGCTCTTGGATAAGGGACGCGGCTTGGTTCAGGTGGCCCACGATGTCGAACACGTCGCGGTCGAGCCGCCGCTCGCTGGCGCTCGCGAGGAGGGTGCGCCCGATCGCGAGGTGGGTCGCCCTGCGCGCCTCGGGGGGGAGGTCCTCGTACGCCGCCTGTTGGACCCGGTCGTGGGCGAAGGCGAAGCGAAAATTGGGGGCGACCGAGCTCTCGTCGCCCACCCAGTACTGGCGGTCGACGGGGTGGACGAGCTCGCGGGTCACGGCGGGCGAGAGCGCGCGCTGCGTCGCATGGTGCGAGGAGGACAGGAGCGCGGCCAGCGTGTGGAGATCGAAGGTGGGCCCGATGCACGCCGCGCTCGACAGCGCCCGCTGCGTCTCCGCCGGGAGGCGGGAGAGCTGTCGGGACATGAACGCGACGACGTTCTCCGTCGCGGACCTCTGCTCGATCTCTTCGGTGGACCACCGCCAGCCGCCTGCGCCGAACGAGACGAGCCCATCGGCGTGGAGCTCGGCGAGGAAGCGCCGCAGGTAGAACGGGTTTCCTCCCGTCTTCGCCGTCGCGACGTGCGCGAGCGTGGCCACCTGCTCAGGCGTGGATCGGAGGGTGTCGGCGAGCAGCTCGACGACGTCGGCCTCGACGAGCGGGGCGAGCGCGATGCGTCCAGGGTCGGCGCCGGCGGCGCCGATGGCGTCGATGGCGCGCGCGAGCGGGTCAGCGGCGCCCACCTCCGTGTCGCGGTAGGCGCCGATGAACAGCACGTGCGTCGAGTCCGGATCGAGCATCAGCGTCTCGAGGAGCCTGAGCGACGGCAGGTCTGCCCACTGCAGGTCGTCGAGGAAGAGGATGAGCGGATGCTCGGCGTCCGCGAGCGCGCGCACGAACCGGCTGAAGACGAGCTCGAGGCGGTTCTTGGCCTCCTCGGGCGGGACCTCGTCGAGCGCGGGCTGCGGGCCGATGAGGCGCTCGAGCTCCGCGAGCAGCGCCGTCAGGGCGCGGCCGTTCGCGCCGAGCGCCGCGAGCAAGCGCGCGCGCCATCGGGCGACCTGCTCGGGGCTGCGTGCCAAGATGTCTGCCACGAGCTGGCCCAGCGCCTGGACGATGGAGGCGTAGGGAACCCCGCGGTTGACCTGGTCGAACTTGCCCTCGATCAGGTTCGCGTTCGCCAGGGTCGCGGGCTCGAGGATCTCCTGCACCAGCGCGGTCTTGCCGATGCCCGGGGGCCCGGAGACGAGCAGGAGCTGCGTCGCGCCCGCGACCGCGCGCCGGCACGCGGCGCGCAGCTGCTCGAGCTGTTGGGCGCGCCCGTAGAGGCGATCGGCGATGTGAAACGCTCGATGGACGTCGGTGCTCCTTGGAGCGAAGCTGGGGTCGTCCGCCCCCTTGGCGAGGCGCCGGCACCGCTCGAGATCGCCCAGGATGCCCTCGGGGCTCTGGTAGCGGTCTTCGGCGCGCTTCGCGAGGAGCGTGAGCACGAGCGAAGACAGCGCGTGGGGGACGCCCTTCGCGAGCGCCCCTGGCGCCTCGGGCTGACGGGCGATCTGCGCGTGCAGCAGGTCGAGGCGATCGGTCATCGTGAAGGGCGGGCGGCCGGTGATGAGCCAATAGAGGAGGCCGCCGAGCGCGTAGAAGTCGGTGCGGTGGTCGACCGGCCGGTTGACCCGCCCGGTCTGCTCGGGGGCGATGTAGCGGGGATCGGCCTCGCCCGCGTACTCGGCGTCCGCGCCGGCGATGTCTCGCGCGACCGTCGACGCGATGCTGAAGTCGATGAGCCGCACGTCCCCCGCGCTTTCACCCAAGAGGACGGTCTCTGGAGAGAGGTTCTTGTGGATGACGCCCGCTCCGTGGAGGCGCGCGAGCGCGCGCACGACGGCGGCGGCGATGTCGATGGCCTCGACCACCTCCGCCCGTCCCCGGCCGAATCGGTCGGAGAGGCGCGCGCCCTCGAAGGCCTCGAGGACCAGCCAGACGCGGCCGTCCTCGACGGCGTGGTCGACGGGACCGAGAACCCCCGGCCCCTTCACCAACTGCAGAATGTCGTGTTCACGCCGCGACCACGCCACGTCGGAGGCCTCCGGGTAGAGGCCCCTGAGCTGCTTGATGATCACCGGCCTCCCGTCCGCGCGCTCGCCGCGAAACATCAAGAAGCGGGGGGCTTCGTAGAGGAGCTCGAGGGTTCGGTACTGCCTCGGGGGCGCGCTCATGGGGCAAATCATGGACGGGCGCGCCAGAGTCCGTCGAGGCATTTCGCCTCGCGGGGCTCCGCCGAGATCCCTGTTGACACGGTAGAGGTCGAGCCTGATTCTCCACCTCATGGGCGCCGCAGTGAAACGGCCCGTCATTCTTTGCGTGGACGACGAGCCGATCGTCCTCGAGAGCCTGAGGGAGCAGTTCCGCCAGCAGTTCGACGGGCGCTTCGGGATCGAGACGGCCAACGACTCCCAAGAGGGGCTCGAGCTCATCGGTGAGCTCTGCGAGGCCGGCGTGGACGTCCCGGTCGTGTTGAGCGACCACATCATGCCGGGGATGAAGGGCGACGCGTTCCTCGTGGCGGTTCACGGCAGCCTGCCGCGCGCGCGCAAGATTCTGCTCACGGGTCAGGCCGGCGTGGACGCCATCGGTCATGTCGTGAATCAGGGCGCCCTCTATCGTTACATCGCCAAGCCTTGGGCGCGCGACGATCTCATGCTCACCATCCAAGAGGCCGTTCGAGGCTATTACAACGAGCTGGAGGTCGAGCGGCAGCGCGAGCGGCTCCGTCGCGCGCACGCCGCGGGCCTCCGCTTCGTGCCGTTCGAGGTCCTGCGCCTCCTCGGCCGCGCACGCCTCGAGGAGGTCTCTCTCGACGACCACGTCGAGCAGCCGATGAGCGCCATGTCGTGCGACATTCGCGCCTTCACCACGCGCGCCGAGGGCAAGACGCCGCGGCAGGTCTTCCATTTCGTCAACGAGTATCTTGGCTGCATCGAGCCGGCCATCCTCGCGGAGGGGGGCTTCATCGACAGCTTCTCGGGTGACGGTATCCTGGCCCTCTTCGGCGGCGGACCAGACCACGCGGTGCGCGCGGGTATCGCGGCGCTCCGCGCGCTCGACCGGTTCAACGACAGGCTCGTAGCGCGTGGCGAGGCGCCTGTCCGGGTCGGCGTTGGCATTCACACGGGCACGCTCATGGTGGGCATTCTCGGCGCGCCCGAACGTCTCAGGGCGGGCGTCCTCGGTGTCCCCGTCACGATGTCGGCGTGGCTCGAGGCGTACTCCAAGCAGGTCGGCGCCACGATGCTCGTGAGTGGGCGCGCGGTCGAGCTCCTCCACGATCGGAGCGCCTACAGCCTGCGTCGGATCGACGACGCGCGCCTCGAGGCTCCGGCGGGCGGGGAGCCCGTGTACGAGGTCCTCGACGCGCTCAGCGAGGCGGAGCGAGCGGGCAGGCTCGCGGGCTCGGGCCCGTGAGACCCGCGATCGTCCTGGTGGACGATGAGGCGATCGTGCTGAGGAGCCTGACCGAGGAGCTCCACCGGCAGTTCGGGGCGGAGCTCCACATCGAGGCGGCCGAGACCGCCGCCGAGGCGCTCGAGATCGTCGAGCACCTCGCCGGCCTCGGCCAGCCCATCGCCGCGGTGGTGAGTGACCACATCATGCCCGGCGGCATGAACGGCGACGAGCTGCTCGTCACGCTCCACCAGCGCCTGCCGCGGACGCGGAAGATCCTCCTCACGGGTCAGGCGGGGGTCGACGCCGTGGCCAACGTCGTCAACGTCGGGGCCCTCTACCGCTACATCACGAAGCCGTGGGAGAAGGACGACCTCGCGCTCACGATCCGCGAGGCGGTCAGGAGCTTCACTCACGAGGAGGAGATCGTCCGGCAAGAGGCTGCGGTGATCGCGGCGCACGAGGCGGGGCGCCGCTTCGTGCCGTTCGAGTTCGTTCGCCTCCTCGGTCACGAGGAGATCGAACAGGTGTCGCTGAACGACCACGTCGCGGTCGAGCTGAGCGTGCTCTTCTCCGACATCCGCGCGCATGCATCGCTCGCCGCGGGCACGACCGCGCATGGAACGTTCGCGCTGATCAACGAGTACCTCGCCTACATGGAGCCCGCGATTCGTCACGAGGGAGGGTTCGTCGACACGTTCACGGGAGATGGCGTCATGGCGCTCTTCGAGGGGAGCGCGGACCGCGCGGTTCGCTCCGGCGTGGCGCAGCTCGCCGCCCTCGAGCGCTTCAACCGTGCGCGCTCGGATCGCGGTCAGGCTTCGCTTCGCGTGGGCATCGGGATCAACACCGGGGAGCTGATGCTGGGCGTGATCAGCGGCGGCGAGCGGCTCAAGCCCGGCGTGATCGGCGACGCGGTCAACGTCGCCGCCCGCATCGAGACGTACACGAAGCACGTGGGCGCGAGCCTGCTCATCAGCGAGCACACCGTCGCCGCGCTCGACGACCCTGCGGCGTTCACGTTGAGGGCCATCGACCGCGTGCGCTTCAAGGGCAAGACCCAGCCGCTCGTGGTCTACGAGGTGCTCGACGGGCTGCCGGACGCGGAGCGCGCCCGCAAGATGGCGACGAGGGGCGACCTCGCGGCGGGGCGCGACGAGCTCCTCGCCGGGCGCCCCGAGGCCGCGCTCCGGCTCTTCGCGCGGGGCCGCGCGACCGACCCCACGGACCCCGTCCTCGCGCAGCACGAGGCGCTGTGCCAGCGGATGGTCGCCGCGGGCGTGCCGCCGGGTTGGGACGGCGTGACGCAGCTCGAGGGAAAGTGAGGGGAGGCGCTCGGGCGCGGTCACGCTCTGACGTCACGTCGCGGCTGGGCGCGCGCGTTACGCTCGCGGCAGCCGCACGGTGAAGCGCGTTCGTCCCGGCCCGCTCTCCACCCCGATTCGCCCGCCGTGTTTCTCGACGATCTCACGGCAAATGGAGAGCCCGAGGCCGGTGCCTTCGCCCTGGGCTTTGGTCGTGAAGAACGGCTCGAAGATGCGCCCGAGGTTCGCCTCCGGGATGCCGGGCCCGTCGTCGGTCACGGCGACGAGCACGTCGTCACCTTCGGCGCGGACCGACACCTCCAGGCGGCCCCGGTAGCTCATCGCCTGGAGCGCGTTGTGAAGCAGGTTCGTCCACACCTGGTTCAGCTCGTCGTGGCGGCCCTGGACGAGGCCCGCGTCCTGGTAGTCCCGGACCAGCTCGACGTCGTGCTTGATGTGGTTCTGGTACAGGGTCAGCACCGTGTCCAGGTTGTCGGCGAGCGAGGCGCGGCTGCTCTCTCCCGCGGCGCCGCCCGGGTGGGCGTAGCTCTTCAGGGCGAACACGATCTTCGCGGCACGGTCGGCGGCGGTGCGGATGTTCTGCCCGTTGCGCGCGATCGCGGTGACGTTGTACGCGCCCCGCAAGAGCGCGTGTCCCCGCTCCGCGCGGAGGAGGTCGAGGAACGGGGCGAGGTCGTCGGTCTCCTCGTCGCCGAGCCCGATCTCCACCAGCAACGCCGCGAGATCGTCGCTGTCGGGGAGGCCGGCGCCCGCGAGCCAGGCGGCGACCCGCCGTCGGGAGGCGCGGTCCTCGCGGGTGGTGCGCAGGCGGGTGCTCGCGCTCGCCTTGCGGACCAGCGCGATCCACGCCGCGCGGCGCTCGACCGGTGTCTCGGCGACGAGGTCGAGGACCCCGCCGAGCTCAGCGACGGCGCCCGAGAGGTTTCCCACCGAGGCCCGGATGGCGCCGAGCGGCGTGTTCAGCTCGTGCGCGACTCCTGCCACGAGCTGCCCGAGCGCAGCCATCTTTTCGCTCTCGATGAGCGCCTGTTGGGATGCGGCCAGCTGCGCGTGCTGGGCGCGTGTCCGCGCGAGCGCGTCCTCGAGGGCTTGGGTCCGCTCGGCGACCTTCGCCTCGAGGGTGTCGACCAGGTGCGCGTTCTCGATCGCTACCGCAGCCTGGGAGGCGAGCACCTGGACCGTCCTCAGCCGCGCCGGAGTGAACGAGCCCGCGACGAGGTGGTTCTCGAGGTACATGATCCCCGTGCGGCGCCCGTTGTGGACCAGCGGAGCGCACAGGATCGAGGCGACCGCGCCCGCGCGGAGGTGCGGGTCCGAGGCGAACCGCGGATCGTCGGCCCCGTTCGCGAGCACGAGCCGCTCCCCGGTGCGCGCGACGTACCGGACCACCATGGTCGCGAGCCCATGTACGCGCGCGAGGGGCGTCTCGGGCGCCACCACGGCGCCGCCCTCGTCGTCCCGTCCGACCGCGACGACCAGCTCGCCCTCCCGCTCCGTGATGAGGAACCCCCGCGTGGCGCCAGCGTTCTGGATGGCCACCGCGACGACCTCGCCGACCAACCGGTCGAGCCGGATCTCGCCCGCCAGGGAGAGAGACGCTCGAAACAGCGTCTCGAGATCGAGGTCGCCTGACGCGGTGGTCGACGGGGCCGACGTGCGCGCCGTGGTGGCCGCGGCGAGCGCCGCAGCCTTGGGCTCGGCGCCCCACTGCCGGTAGCCGGCGCAGGCCTCCTCGAGGAGCACGCGCTCGAGCCTCGTCTGCCCGGCGGCCTTCGCGGACTCCGCGGCGTGCTCCGCGAGGAGCGCGGCGTCGTGGCGGATGCCGAGCGATCGGGCGAGCTCGATCGCCTCCTCGTGGAGCTCCACGGCGCGGGCATGGTCTCCGCGGAGGGCCGCCTCCGCCGCGTCAATCCAGAGCACGCGATACCGCCGCGCGGGGATCGCCTCCGCCCAGCGCGCGAGCAGCGGCCGCGCGTCTCGCGCGACCTTGCGGGCCTCGCGGGGCGCGACGTGGCCCGCCGCGGCGCCGCGCAGCAGGGTGACCGCGCGGTACGTCCACCACACAAAGTGCAGCGGGGTGCGCATGGGGGTCCGCAGGTACGCAGCGGGAGCGTGTTGGGCGGCGCGCGAGGCCGTCGCGCGGTCGTCCAGGAACACCGCCCGGGCGAGGTGTGTCGCTGCCCGGTACCCCTCGGCGAACGTCCCCTGCTGCGGCTCTGCGGCCAAGGTCGGGGGCTCGACGTCGCCTCGCAGCGCGCCGACCAGCGCGCGAGCCGCGTCGATCGAGGAGAGCACGTCGAGCGCTCGGTACCGGCGCGCGAGGGCGTGCGTGCGCCGCAGCGCGGCGTCCACGTCGGACAGGGGCTTGCCCTCGCAGAAGCCGATCACGTCCGCGAGGAGGCTCGCCGCGATGGCCATGTCGACCTCACCCATTCCGAGCGCGCGCTCGCACGTTCGGTGGAGCGCCGCGGACGTCTCTCGCAGCGTGGTTCGCCAGTGGTCGAGGACCGCGAAGTGGACCCACGCGATGCCCGCCCAGCTGGGCGCGCCCGTGCGCTCCGCGCGGGCCAGCGCGCGCTCGCAATAGCGGGCCGCCAGGTCAGGCCGGTGGAGCGCCTCCGCGACGAGCATCGACCAGCCCGTCCACGCGAAGAGCCCGTCGGGCGTGGCGCCGCCTCGGACCACCTCGGCCACGTCCATGAGGATGTCCAGCGGCGCCACCTCCGGGTGGAGCGAGACGAGCGCCCTCGCCGACGCGATCTGGACGCTCACCACCGCCACGTGGGTCGGATCCGTCCCCTCCGGGCCGTCGATGATGGCCTCGGTCGAGCGTCCGCGCATGCCCCAGAGCACGCGGGCGAGCGCGGAGATCACGGGGAGGGCCCGGAGCCGCGTATGGATTCGGCGCCCGACCCGCCCGAGGAACGCGTTCGCGGTGTCGAGGGCCTCGACGAAGCGCTGGGCCCGCGTGTGCGCGCGGATCCGGGCGACGTACGCGGGCGCCGTGGCGGCGTGGCTTGACGCGCCCTCGATGAGCGCGTCGACGTGGCGGTCGAGCGCGTCGACGTCGCCGAGCGCGTCCGCGACCTGCACCGCGCGGGTGCACAGGCGCTCCCAGAGCGCCTGATCCCGCGATCCGAGCGCGAGGAGGCCAACCTCGCACGCGCGGAGCGCCGCGGCGAACGCCGCGCTCCGGGCCGCCCCGTCGCACGCCTCGAGGGCGAGCCGCGCGATGGGCGCGCGCTCGTCCTCGCGCACGATCGGCAGCGCGGCGCGGTAGTGCTCCAGCGCATCGAACATGTCCTCTCCCGTCGGCGCGTCTTCGGTGAGGAGTCGCCCGAGCCGGAGGTGCACCCCCTCCGCGTCCTCGGCCGCGAGGAGCTGGAGGGCCGCCTCGGTGACGCGACCGTCGACGAAGCGGCAGCCCTCGGCGCGCGCGTCTGCGCCCCACACGAGGAGCCCCCAGGTGTCGCTCTCGGGGCGGATCAGCCCAGCCGCGAGCGCAGGGCCGAGCGCCGCGACGACGTCGGCCTCGAGGAGCCCGAGCGCCCGCGCGAGGAGCCGCAGGTCGAATCGCTGGCCGATGCGCGCCGCGACGCCGAGGGCGCGCGTGGTGTCCGCGGGGAGGGCGGCGATGCGCTCGAGGACGGCGTCGACGACGTTGTCGCTGAACGGGAGGTGGCCAGCCGCGTCCGCGCTCCAGCGCCAGCCCATCCCCTCGCGCCGGAGGAGGCCGCGGTCGAGCATCTGGGAGAGGAGGGTGCGGACGAAGAACGGGTTGCCGCCGGTGCGCTCGCAGAGCGCCACGGCCAGCGGGGTCGCGATCTCGGGTGTCGAGCGGCAGGCATCGGCGACGAGCGCGGCGGTGCTCGACACGTCGAGCGGCTCCGGGCGGATGTGGACCATCGGCGTCCCCATCGCGTCGATGCGCTCCCTCATCCGCGTGACCGGGTGCGCCGGGCCGACGTCTTCGCCGCGGTAGCCCGCGACGATGAGCAGCCCGTCGATGTCGGGCGCGGCGACGAGGAACTCGAGGACGTCGAGCGAGGCGGCGTCGGCCCACTGGAGGTCATCGAGGAACGCCACCAACGGGCGCGAGCGGCTGGCGAGGGCCGCGAACAACGCGGCGTACATCTGGCGCGCGCGGACGGCAGCGGCCTGGTCGCTCAGCTCCAGGACCGGCGGCAGCTCCCCGAGGACGGCGCCAAGGGACGGGATGGAGCGTCCGAGGAGCCCGGCCCCGTCGCCGAGCGCGCGCCGCAGCTGCTCGCGCGTCCGCGCGAGGGCCAGCTCGTCGATGCCGAGCAGGTCCGTCACGAGGGCGTCGCATGCGTCGTTCAGGGCCTCGAGCGGGGCCTGGCGCCCGACCTGCTCGAACCGCCCGCAAACGATGCGCACCCCCCGTTCGGCGAGGGAACCCACGAGCGATGACTTGCCGATGCCGGCCGGGCCTTCGATCAGCGCGAGGGACACCCCCCCTCTAGCCGCCGCGTCCAGCGCGTCGCCGAGCGCCGCCGTCTCCTTCTCGCGGCCGTAGAGGCGGTCGGGGATGGCGAAGCGCGGTGGCACGTCGTCGACGCCGAGGACGAGCTCCGCGGTGTCGCCCCGCGCGATCGCCTCGCGGCAGCGGCGAAGGTCGGCCAACAGCCCCTCGGCGCTCTGGTAGCGTCGCTCGGGGTCTTTCTCCATGAGCCGCAAGACCACGCCCGAGAGGCAAGGCGGCACGGTGGGGTCGACGGCGTCGGGGCGCGCCGGCGCGCGGGCCATGTGCGCGTGCACGAGCGCGAGCGGGTCCCCCTCCTCGAACGGTGGCCGGCCAACGAGCAGGTGCCACGCCGTGGCGCCCAGCCCATAGAGATCCGTCCGCCACGTCACCGCGTGCCCCGATCGCCCGGTGGCCTCGGGGGCGATGTAGCGGAGCGTGCCATCCACGCGCCCGGTGGCGCCAGCCTCCCCCTCGTGGATGCTCCCGCCGAAGTCCACGAGCTGGAGGGTGCCCGGGCCGCCTGCCCAGACGAGGTTCGCGGGGGCGACGTCCTTGTGGATCACGCCGGCCGCGTGGACCCGCGCGAGCACGGCCGCGGCCTCTTCCAGGATGTCGAGCACCTCGCCCGTCGTCAGGCGGCGCTCCGCCATCCAGTCGGCGAGCGAGCGGCGACCGCTGTGCTCCATCACGAGGCGCACCGTGCCTTCGCCTTCGAACAGGTCGATGACCTTGGGGATCCCGGGGCCCGCGAGCGCGCTCAGGAATGCTCGCTCACGCCGGTACCGAGCGAGCTCCGCGGCGGCGGGGATGGCGGCCGTGGGGGTCTTGACGATGACGAGGGTTCCATCGGCGGCGCGCACCGTCGAGACCACCGTCTGCTCGCTGCGAAAGACGTCCCCAGTGCGGGCGCCTTCGTCCGTGTAGTGGCGCATCGAGTGGCGATGGTACTCGACCTGCGGAGCTGGAGGCGTCCTCCCCGTCCCAAGGACGAGCTTCGCCAGGATGACCGTGGTCGCTCCAGGCGCGAGCGTCGAGCCAGGCGCTCAGGGCTCGCGGCGGTCGGGGGGGAGCGTTTCGATCGCGACCGACCACTCGGCGATCGCCGCGCGGAGCCGCTCGAGCCGCTTTGTCTGATCGGCGTCGTCGCGCTCGATCGCGCGCTCCTCGAGGACGTTCGAGAGCCGCCGCGTGGCCGTGCGGAGCTGCCGGATACCGGACACCGCGAGGCTGCGCTGGAGGCGCGCTGCGATGCCGCTGCCCGACGAGAGGAGGCGCTGAAAGACCTCGCGACCGATCCGGAGCGCGAGGGTTCCAGTGCGGGCGATGACCGAAGCAGAGCGTGGGCTGTCCTCCACGAGCGCGACCTGGCCCACGAACTCGCCTGGGCCGATCACGGCGAGCACGTCCCACCGCGAGAGCGACTCCTTGACGATCTCGACCTCACCGTCGAGCACCACGAAGCAGCTGTCCGCCTCCGCGCCCTCCTCGAACAGGCGGGCGCCCGCCGGGTAACGGAAAGCTCCGACGGCGAGGAGGAACGTCTCGAGCTCCGCGTCTGTGCACCCGTCGAGGCCCGGGATCACTCGAAGATCGGAGGCCGACAGGACCACCGGAGGGCGGACCGGGGGCTGCGTTGGCTGGGCGGCCCTGCCTCGCCACGAGGGCATCTTCGGCGGAGGCAACGACGTCAGGCGGGGCGCCGAAGCCGCGTCGGCGAACTCCTCCGCCCACACCGTCTGGACGGCCGGGCTCGCGAAGGGGAGCAGTGCGGCGCCGAGCTCCGCGATCGTGGGGAAGCGGCGCTCTCTGTCGCACGCCATCGCGCGGAGTACGACGCGCTCGAAGGCGGGCGGCAGCGCCGGCTCGTGGAGCGAGGGCGGCTCGGCCTTGCCGAGCACGATCTCCGCGAGCAACACGTAGAGCGACTGGTCGGACCGATAGGGCAACACGCCCGTCGCGAGCTCGTAGAGCATCACTCCCAACGAGTAGACATCCGCCCGCCCGTCGAGCGGCACGCTCAGCTGGATCTGCTCGGGCGACATGTAATAGGGAGTCCCGACGAGCTGCCCCACCCCGGTCAACCGCTCCTCCACCTCGAGCTGCTTCGAGATCCCGAAATCGAGCAGCACGGGCCGCTCGCCGCCGCGGTCCTCGCAGGCGAGGAACACGTTCTCGGGCTTGATGTCGCGGTGGATGAGGCCGGCGGCGTGGGCGGTCCCGATCGCGGAGACGAGCGGCAGCACGAGGTCGGCGATCTCGAGGGGTGAGAGGTGGCCCCGCCGCGCGAGCAGCGCCGCGAGCGGCTCTCCCTCGAGGTACTCCATGACGAGGTAGGGGCGACCGTCGACCTCGCCCACGTCGGTGATGTCCGCGATGTTCGGGTGGCTGACCGAGGCCGCGGCGCGCGCCTCCTGCATGAAGCGGCGCACGTGCCCGTCGCTCGCGGCGAGGGTCTCGTGAATCACCTTGAGCGCGACGTCTCGACCGAGCTTCGCGTGGCGCGCCCGGTAGACCGCCGCCATGCCTCCGGCGCCGATGAGCTCCTCGACGACGTAGCTCCCGAAGGCCGTCCCCTTGGCGAGGGGCCCCCCAGGCACGGTGTCCCACTCGTCTCTCATGCTCCCCTCATGGCGTGCGCCCTTCGGGGCGTCGGGCCAGCTCGGCCTCGATGAGCTGGTCCATGCGCCGCAGCCGCCGCGTCACGTCGCGGATGACCGCCCATGAGAGCGCGGCGGCCGCGGAGGGCGAGTTCACGCGGAGGGCGTCCATGCCGTCCTCGTCGAGCTCGTAGTACGTGGTGGCGGTGAGGGCGCGGACCGACGCAGAGCGCGGCGCCGGATCGAGGAAGGCCATCTCCCCTACGACCTCTCCCGGGCCCATGCGGTTGATCTCCCGCTCGGCGCCCGCGCGGTCGCGTACGGTCGCGGCGAGCGCTCCCTCGGCGACGAGGAGCATCGACGCGCCGGGCTCACCCTCGCGGAACAGCCACGTCCCGGCGTCGCACACGCGCACGCGCAGGCAGAGGAGCACGGCGTGGAGCTCGCGCTCGCCGAGATCCCGGAACACGGACGTGCGTCGGACGTGCTCGACGTTGGGGCGCAGCTGCATGCCTCCCCGAGGCTACCAACTCGCGCTCCGCGGAGTGCAAGATTTGGAGTGCAAGTCCTGGGAGCCGCGATCGCCTCCCATGGCACGATCCCGCTCCAAGACGGGTCGGCCCGCGGCGCCGGCCCGACTGAATCGGGCCCGGAAGCCCACGGCTCTCGTGAGAAGCCGAAGGCGGGAGCCGTGGGATTTCGGGCTCGATTCAGTGAGCACCGGCTTAGCGCGCGGCGAGCGGGGTGCAATCGAGCGTCCAAGTGCGGGACTCGCTGCGCCGCCGGCGCGAGAGCTCCACCTTCGCCGTGGCGGAGCCGTCGAAGACCTGCGTCACCTGTTTGCCCGCGGCCGCGTTCGCGTGGGTGACCGTGCCGGTGGGGCACAGGTCGGCGCCGGCCTCGTCCTCGCAGAGGCGCAGGTCGGAGATCGTGGACTCGACGACGCGGCCGCCCTCGAACGTCGCCGTGCCGGCCCCGTTGATGGTGCGGCAGCGGCTCGTGCGGTCGACCGTGACGACCTCCTCGGCCCTCCGAGTGAAGGACTCGCCGCGCGCGTTCGTCCCGCTCGTCGTCGCGCGGCGGACCACCCGCCGCCCCTCCGCGGAGAAGGTGATGTCGGCCGAGACGGCGCGGGTCGCCGGGCGCCCGTCGATCGTGAGGTTCTCGCTCGCGTGCTCGGCGTGAAGCGCGCCCTCGGCTCCCGCGGTGAACGTGACCGTGATGTCACCGTTGACGACGTGCCGGCCGAACCTCCCGGAGCAGTCGGTGAGCTTCACGTGGACCACGTTCGGCCGCTCCGCGTCGAGGGTCCGCGTCCGACAGCGCTTCGCCTCGCCCGTCTCGCCGGCCGCGAGCGTGCGAGCCGCGAGCGAAGCATCCGCCGACGTGAGGCTCTCGAGCTCGGTCGCGCTCACGCCGGTGTCGAGCGCGGAGGAGACCGTCGCCGCCTCTTCGTCGGACGTGGCCCCGTCGTCTGCGGCGAGCGAGCACGCGGAGGCCAGCGCGGCGAGCAGCGAGAGGGTGGCGGCGGCGGTCAGGGTCTTCATGTCGATCCTCCAGGGGTGGGCCGATTCCTTCGCGGAGTCGGCGGTGAGCGTGACCCTGTTCTAGCGAGGGCCGTGCCAAGTGAGCGCGTACGTAAAAGTTGGAAATGACTCGGTGTTTCGTCCTTTGAACGTGCCCCCGCGCGCGTCCACCCTGGACCTGCCTGCGTCCACCCTCGCCCGCCGAGCGCTGTCGAGGCGACCACGGAGAGCCCGGCGCGGCATGGACCAAGAGCGCGCCGTTTGCCGATTCGTTGGTTGAAGTGGCGACCACCCGCGCGACGAGTTGGCCCAGCGCTACCACCCGCCGGACAGGCTCAGCCCGACCGCCCCGCCGCCGACCAAGGGCGCCGCGCGGACCGACCCGACGCGCGCCGCGCTCCTCGTGGACGGAGAGGCGACGACCATGAGCAGGCCGCCCACCAAGAGCGCGCCACCCGCGACGAACCCGCCGATGGCGCCGCCGGCCGACTGCTGCGCCGACACCCGCGCGTCGGGGTTCTCGCACACGTTCATTCCGTCGCACCTCGCCTCCTTGTCGAAGGACAGCGAGCGGAGCCCGAAGTAGGTGCCGACGCCGAGGCCGACGAGGCCGAGGCCACCGCTCACGTACCCCACGATCTTGAGGGTGGGAGTGCCACCCCCCTCACCCGCGTCGACCTGGACGGGTCGCCTGCCGCCCGTGAGGGCCGGCGCGGGGGTCGCGGTGGGTGTGGCGCTGGCCGGTGCGCGCCCGAGCACGACGGCGAGCTTCTTTCGCTCCGAGTCGGCCGCGAGGATGCTCCGCGTCTCGGTGGCGCCATTGCCCACGAGCACGATCGTGTGGGGGCCGAGGTTGAGCGGGATCGGCTGCCCCGTGAGCGAGCTGGCGACGACCTGGCCGTCGATGGTGACCTGCACGCTCGCGAGGTCGTTTTGGAGACCGTCCTTCGCCGAGATGAGGAGCGTGGGGGTGCGCGTCGCGTCCTCCCTGCGCCACTCCTGGCAGCGCGTGATGGCGTGCCGTGCGGCCGGCGTGTCGTCTGTGCACGCCGACAGGCAGGCCTCGAGGGGCTTGCGCGCGTCGACGAGCTTGCCGTCGCGCCTGAGCCGCTGGACCGACACGTAGACCTCGTCGCAGCGCTCCTCGGCGAGCGCGCCGGGCGCGTACCCGAGCGAGGCGCACGCGCACAGACAGGCGAGGAAGAGCTTCAGCGTCGGGGGTCGGTCTGGCCGCATGGAGTTCTCCTGAGGTGAGAGCGCGAGCGCGCGCGAGGGAGGAGGGGAGTCACCGAGTCGCCTACTTGTGCGCGCACTCGGGCTTCATGACCTCGATGCCGTCCTTGATGGTGTAAGGAGGATTGCAGTTGGGTTTGGGGGCGGGAGGCGGAGTCGCGGACGCGGGCGCGGGGGCCACGGGCACGTCGGGCTTCGGCTC
>CAZHGG010000010.1:7392-23399 GCA_964531755.1 uncultured Polyangiaceae bacterium | reverse complement strand
CACGCCGCGAGCGCCACCGCGCAAGAGACGAGCGCGGCGCGCGCGCGGCTCACGCGGCCCACGCACTTCACGGCGGCGTGCTCTTCGCGCGCGCCGCCGCGGCGCGCACGGCCTCGAAGCACGCGTCCGCGTCGGCGCCGGCGCCGAGGCCCACGAAATACGTGCCCGGCCGGCCCTCGGTGCCGGGGAAGCCCGAGATCGTGAGGCCGTCGTCCGTCGGCAGGTCGAGCCCCGCGCCGAGCGCGTGGTTCGCCAAGAGCGCGCCGCGCGCCACGGTGGCCTGCAGGAGCGGCAGGGACATCACCGCGGCGCCGCGCACCGCGCCGTGCGTGGCCACGAGCACGTGGGTGGCGTGCAACGCGAGCACCATGTCGTGCGCGGCGTCGGGGTCGGCGGGGTTGCTGCGGCGCCCGAGCAGGCGCCCGAAGAGCCCCGACGCGGCGGGGTTCTCGCGATGCGTGAGCCATACACGTACCCCCTCGAGGCGGAGAGAGGCGCGCTCGGCGTGCTGGCGTAGGGGGCCGGCGAGCGGCTCGGGCACGTCGGAGAGCGCGACCTCGCGCGTGTGGCTCACGTAGAGCGGGGCGGCCACGCTACTTCGTCCACTCGGTGTGGAACGAGCCGGGCTTGTCGAGGCGCGCGTAGGTGTGCGCGCCGAAGTAGTCGCGCTGCGCCTGCGTGAGGTTGGCCGGCAGCCGCTCGCGGCGGAGGGTGTCGTAATAGCCGAGCGACCCGCTCATGGTCATGAGCGGGAGCCCCGCGGCGATGGCGCGCGTGACCGTGCTGCGCCAGCCCGCCTGGCGCTCTGCGAGCTCGCGCTGGAAGCCAGGATCCAGTAGCAAATTCGACAGGTTGGCGTCGCGGTCGTAGGCCTCCTTGATGCGGCCGAGGAACTGCGCGCGGATGATGCAGCCGCCCTTCCAGATGCGCGCGAGCTCGCCGAGATCGAGGCCCCACTCGCGGGCGTTCGACGCCTTGCGGAGCAGATCCATGCCCTGCGCGTAGCTGCAGGCCTTCGCCGAGTAGAGGGCGGCCCGCACCTCGGCGACGAGGCGCTTCTTCTCCTCGTCGCCGAGCGCGCCGCCGCCGGGCTTCGGGCCCGAGAGCACCTTGGAGGCGGCCAGACGCCCCTCGCGGTTCGCCGAGAGGAGGCGCGCCTCGACCGACGAGGCGACGGTGGGCACCGCCGCGCCGAGCTCGGCCGCGTCTTGCACGGTCCACTTGCCGGTGCCCTTGGCCGCGGCGGCGTCGACGATGAGGTCGACGAGATCGCCCCCGGTCTCGGGGTCCTTCTTGCGGAAGATGTTGGCCGTGATCTCGATGAGGAACGACTGGAGCTCGCCCGCGTTCCACTCGTCGAAGGTGTCGGCGAGCTCGGCGTTGGTGAGGCCGCCGAGGGTCTTCAGCACGTCGTAGGCCTCGGCGATGAGCTGCATGTCGCCGTACTCGATGCCGTTGTGCACCATCTTCACGTAGTGGCCCGCGCCGCCGGGGCCGCAGTAGGTCACGCACGGGCCGTCGGCCTGAGCCGCCACCTTCGTGAAGATGGGCGCCATGTCGTCGTAGCCTGCCCGATCGCCGCCCGGCATCATGGAGGGGCCGTGGCGCGCGCCCTCCTCTCCGCCCGACACCCCCATACCGAAGAAGCGAATCCCCTTGGGCGCGAGCTCGGCGCCGCGGCGCTCGGTGTTGCGGAAGTACTCATTGCCGGAGTCGACGATCATGTCGCCGCTCTCGAGATAGGGCAGGAGGGCGGCGATCGTCTTGTCGACCACCTCGCCCGCCTTCACGAGCAGGATGATGCGGCGGGGGCGGCGGAGCGACGCCACGAGCTCCTTCACGTCTTTGAAGCCGAGCACGTCGCCCACGCCCTCGCGCGCGGCCTTCGCGACGAACTTGTCGACCGGCTCGGGCCAGGCGTCGTACCCGCCGCACGAGAAGCCCTTCTCCGCGATGTTGAGCGCGAGGTTCTGCCCCATCACGCCCAGACCGACCATGCCTACTTCGAGCTCGCCCACGTGCGCCTCCCGGGTCTCACGGCGCCGCGCCGCGGGCCGATGATACCCCGTCGCTGTGCGCGCGCTCGTGCGATTTCGTGCGCGGCTACTCGGCGGGCGACGACTCGGGCAGGGCCGGACCGACGGGCTCGTCCTCGGCCTCGGCCGCGATCGCCGCCGCGCGCTCCTTCTGCGGGAGGGCCCGCAGGAGCACGCCGTAGATCACCATCGCGGAGATGACCCCGGGGAGGAACCCGAGCACCACCACAGTGACCGCGGTGTAGATCATGAGGAATCGGTGGACGGCGCTCTGCGTCCAGATCTCCTTCATCTCCGCCGGCTTCACCATGCCGAAGGCCACCCAGAGGAGCAGCCCGCCGATGCACGCCATCGGCACCATCTCCAGGTAGCGGGAGAGGAAGAACACGAGCAAGAGCTTGAGGATCGACTTGGACAGCTCCGCCAACGGGGTGACCCCACCCACCTGGATCTTGGTGGAGGTGCGCGCGAGCGCGCCCGAGAGGGGCATGCCCGACAGGAGCGGGACGAAGGCGAGGATGAGGCCCTGGCCGAAGAACTCCTTGTCGGGATCGTAGGGAGTGCCTGCGTTCCTCGCAGCGCGGTCGGCCATGCGCGCGCACAGCAGGCTCTCGAAGCCGCACACGAACGCGAAGGCGAACGCGTAGTAGACGATCTCCCCGGCGGTGTCCCAGGTGGGCGCGGTGGGCCAGCTGATGGGCGGCACGCCGCTGGGGATCGCGCCGTACTTCGCCTTGATCGTGGTGAGCCCCGCGCCCTTGAGGACCGTCTGCGAGAGCAGCGTGGCCACGCCCACCGCGAGGAGCGGCGCGGGCAGGTAGGTGGACACCTTCAGCGCGTAGCGCGTGATGAGGAACACGAGCGCCGCGATGAACACGGCCGCGAGGTTCACCTCGCCGAGGTGCTGCCACACCGTGGTGAGCATGGGCACGAGGTTGCCCCGCACCGTGGCCTTGAGGCCCAAGGTCTCGCCGAGCTGCGAGACCCCGATGACGACCGCGATCCCCACGCTGAACCCGACCACGATCGAGTGCGGCACGAGGTTGCCCACCTTCCCCCAGCCCACCGCGGCGAAGAGCAGCAAGATGGGCGCGGCGGCGATGCACACGAGCACGATGAACCCGTGCCCGGCGTAGGGGTCCTCCGGCGTGGCGCGGCTCGCCATGATGCCAGCGACGACGGGGATGAGCGCGGCCACGGGCCCATAGGTGTTGTACTTCGAGCCCCCGAAGAGGCCGCCCACGAGCCCCGCGATGGCGCCCGCGAAGATGCCGTGCTCGGGCCGGAGCCCCGCCGCCATGGCGAAGCCCATGGCCATGGGGATGGCCATCATGGCGACGATGAGCCCGGCGCTGAGGTCGCGCCACGCCACCTGCCTCCAGCCGGCGCGGGTCATCGCCTCGTAGCGGGCGTCGAAGGGGGTGAGGAAGTGCTTGAGGCGCGCGAGGGCGGTCATGCTCGCCTCAAGCGCTCAGGGCGCGGAGCGGCGCGACGGACGAGGGCGCGCGCAGGGGGAGGAACTGCTTCTGCTCGGGGTCGTAGGCGAAGACCTCTCCGGTGGCGATCTTGTAGACCCAGCCGTGGATGCGCACCGCCCCACGCGCGAGCCGCTCGGCGATCGAGGGGTGCGTGCAGAGGTTCTCGATCTGCGCGAGGACGTTCTCCTGGGCGGCGATGTTGAGGCGATCGTCGCCGGTCGCCTCGGGGTAGCGCTCGGCGAGCACGTCGCGCGTCCGCGCGGCGTGGCGCACCCACGCGCGCACCTCCGGCATGTGCTCGGTGAGGCGAGGGTCGAGCGCGGCCTTGAGCGCCCCGCAGTCGCCGTGCCCGCAGACGACGATGTCCTCGATGTGGAGGCCCGAGACGGCGAACTCGACCGTCGCCGCCTCTCCGCTCGAGACGCCGTGCGGTGGCACGATGTTGCCGGCGTTGCGCAGGATGAACACCTCGCCGGGCTCGGTCTGGGTGATGAGGCTCGGGCTGATGCGCGAGTCGGCGCACGTGACGAAGAGCGTGTGCGGCGCCTGGTGGTTGGCCAGCCGGGCGAAGAGGCCCTGCCTGTCGCCGAAGATCTCGCGCTGGAACCTGTGCACCCCGTCGACCAGCTTCTTCATGAATGGGTCTCCCCCTCGTGTCCGGCGACGCCGGTTGGTTCGAGCTGCGCGCCGAGGATCCGGCGCGCAGCTCGTCAGAGACCCCATGCAGCCCGCGTACCAAGGCGCCCGCCGCAGAACGCCAGAGCTCGGCGAGCGCGCCACCGCTGAGCTGGGTGGGGCGAGGAGGGGCGGGTGTCCCAGAACGCCACACTCGCCCCTCCGGCTTGACCCGCGCGGCCGCCGTCGCTGAAGTCGACGGATGAGCGCCACGCACGCCTCCTCGCCATGAAGCTCGCCAGCAAGATCACCCTCCTCTTCCTGGTGCCGTTCGTGACCTTGCTGCTCGTGCTCGGGTACCGCTCGGCGCGGCGCGAGGTGGCGATCTACGAGGCGCAGGTGGCGGCCGACCTCACCGTCACGGCGAGCGCGCTCCGCCCCGCGTTCGTCGAGGTGCTGCGCATCGAAGGCGAGGCGCGCGCGATCGACCTCCTCAACGTGACCGATCGGGGGCTCGCCGAGACCACGATCCGCTGGGTCCGGGCGCCGCTCGGCGAGGCGCCCGCCGCGGGCGGCGCGGCGGTCGACCTCTCGCGTGGCGGCGTGGGCTACGCCACGGTGACCGTGCCGGTCGTCGAGCCCGGCCTGCCCTCGGGCCACCTCGAGTTCACGCGGCCGCTCGACAAGGAGGCCGAGCTCGTGCGCGGCGTGCTGCGCGACGAGGCGCTCACGACGCTGGGCTCGCTGCTCGTCGCCGCGGCCGTCGCGGCCATCGTCGGCCGCGTCTTCATCGGCCGCCCCGTGCGCTCGCTGGTCGAGCAGGTGCGGCGCATCGGCGAGGGCGATCTCGCCTCGCGCCTCGCGCTCGCGCGGGCCGACGAGCTCGGCGTGCTCGCCGACGAGGTCGACAAGATGTCCGGGCGGCTCGACGCCGCGCAGCGCGAGGTGCGCGCGTCGGCGGAGGCGCAGGTGCGGGTCACCGAGCAGCTCCGCCACGCGGCCAAGCTCACGACCGTGGGGCGGCTCGCGGCCGGGCTCGCCCACGAGCTCGGCACGCCGCTCAACGTGGTGTCCGGTCGCGCCCGCATGATCGCGTCGGGGCGGCTCTCCCCCGAGGCGATCGTCGAGGGGGCGACCATCATCGACGGGCAGGCGGCCCGCATGACGCGCATCATCCGGCAGCTCCTCGACTTCGCGCGACGCGGGCCGCCCAAGAAGGCCACGGTCGACCCCGCCGAGCTCGCACGGCACGCCGTGCTGCTCCTCGCGCCGCTGGCGAAGAAGCGCGACGTGACGCTCCGGGTGGACGCCGACGCGACGGCCGGGAAGGTCGTCGGCGACGGCGCGCAGCTCGAGCAGGTCATCGCGAACCTGGTGGTGAACGCCATCGACGCCTCGGCGGAGGGCGGCGAGGTCGTGCTCTCCCTGCAGCAGGAGGAGCTCACGCCGCCCCCCGCGCACGGCGGCGCGCGCGGGCGCTACCTGCGGCTCGACGTGCGCGACCGCGGAGTGGGCATCTCCCCCGAGGACCAAGACCGCGTGTTCGAGCCGTTCTTCACGACCAAGGACGTGGGCGCGGGCACCGGCCTCGGCCTCTCCGTGGTGCACGGGATCGTGCACGAGCACGGCGGGTGGGTCGCCGTGGAGAGCCAGCTCGGCGAGGGCGCGCGCTTCTCGGTGGTCCTGCCGCGCGAGCCCGGCGCGTGACGACGACCTCCCGCGGCCGAGGCCCGCGCGGCCCGTCGGCGTCAGTCGCCGTCAGCGTCAGTTGCACATCGAGAAATTGGCCTCGGCGATGCTCGAGCCGCAGCGCCTGCAGCACGGCTTGAGCGAAGCGCTGCTGCAGCGGTGGCGCTCGATGGGAGTCGGCTTCCCGTCGCACGCCGCGTGGGCGGTGCGCACGCACCCGTTGGTGCACTCCGCCCGTCCCGCCGCCCGGCGGGCGGCCCGCCGCTGCTCGGCCGCCTCGCGCGCGCGCGCCGCCTTGGCCTCGGGGCCGCTCTTCCGGCAAGACCGCGTGCACTCCGCGAGCTCGCCCGCGACGCTCGGCGCTCCCGCGGGGGCCGCGCCCTTGCACGAGGCCGAAGGACCGCGCGACACGAAGTCATCGAGGCAGTCGCGCATGGCCTGCGCGAGGAGGTCGCCGCGCGCCTTGGTCGTCGCGTCGGCGCAGCGCGCCTGGCACGCCGCCCGCTCGGCTTCGGACAGGTTCGGGAGCTCCGCGCACTTCGGGGTCGAGGCGAGCCACCCCGCCGCGCACTCCCGCTCGATCGGCTGAAATCGCCGCGCGAGCGCCGCTTCGTGCTCGCGCCGCTCCCGAGCCCCCTCGGCGGCGGCCTCCTCCGCGCGGGCCTTCTCGGCGCGGCGCTCGAGGAGCGCGGCGGCGGCGAGCACGGTGCGCAGGTGGCCTATCGCGCACGCGAGGCCGAGCTCCTCCGAACGCCAGGTCTCGGTGCGCGAGAGCTCGTCGAGGTCGTCCTCGGTAGGGGCGCCGGTGCCGAGCCAGAGCTCCTCGGACCGGCGGGCGCGCGCGTCCTCGGCCACGCGCCGCTGGTACTGCGCGTCGTCTTCGTTCGAGCGCATCGGCGCGGACGTCTTCGCGGCGACGGCGCAGGAGCCCTTGTGCGCGGCCGTCAAGCGCGCGAGCGCGCGCTCGGCGCGGGCGCGCGCCTCCGGGCGCATGACGCACTCGCCGGGGGACCGCTGGCAGCGCCCGGCCGCGTGCAGCGCGGCCTGCGCGCGGCTCACGACCGCGGTGACGTGGGCCGCGTAGTCCCTCCGCCCGCGCGCGTAGCAGCCGGAGGAGAGCGGCAACGGGGGCGCCTTGCTCAGCCAGAGCACCGGCTCGACCTCGAGGTCTTGCCCCGCACCCGCGACGTAGTCCAGGTAGCCCCTCGAGCCCCCCTCGGGCGGGAGAAAGCGCGCCGTCTCGGCGAGCTGGGCGCTCAGCGCGGGAGTCGGGGCGAAGGTGCCGCGCTCACCCTCGACGGCCTCGCCCTTCTGGAGGCGGCGGAAGCGGTCGCTGTCAGCGTCGACCTCCCCCAGCCCGGGGACGAACACGCGGCAGAGGCCGGCCGCCCCGTCGCGGCGGTCGTGGGCGCCGAGCGCCGCGATCGCGGAGGCGCGCGACGCCTCGGACGCGCGCAGCGCGGAGTCGTAGAGGACGCCTCCGGGCTCGAGCGCGGGCTCCCGGGAGGGCCCGCACGCGGAGACCGCGAGGGCGAAGGCGAGCGTGAGCGGCGCAAGTCCGCGGAGCCGGCGCGCGCGCGCGCCGAGCGGGGCGCGAGGGCGAGGGCGAGGGGGGGTTGGCATGGGCAGATTCTGCCCGCTCATCGGCCGTTGGTCAGCGTCGAAAAAGTGATCCCCGGGCCGCGCGCGGGGCAGCCCGCGAGAGGGTCCGCGAATCCGCAATGAGATGGTTGCACATGGGCCGCACGGCCGCTAACCTGCAACCAGGAGCTTGCACAATGTCCGACACCGACAAGATCGAGAAGCGCGTGACGCTGCGGGCGCCCGTGGGGCGCGTGTGGCGGGCCCTCACAGACGCGAGGGAGTTCGGCCTGTGGTTCGGCTTCACGCTCGAGGGCGACTTCGCGCCAGGCGCCCGCGTGAGGGGCACCTTCGACGGGCAGCTCGACGAGGCCGCCCTCGTCCGCCACCAGGAGCGCCTCGGCCTGAGGCCCTCGAAGGTGCGCCTCCCCGCCGCGAACGCCGTGTTCTGCACCGTCGAGCGCATGGAACCCGAGCGCACCTTCAGCTTCCGGTGGATCCCCTACGGCATCGACGCCGAGGCCGACCCGGAGCACGAGCCGACCACGCTCGTGGAGTTCCAGCTGGAGCCGGTGGCGGAGGGCACGCGGCTCACGATCGTCGAGTCCGGCTTCGATCGGGTGCCCGCGCACCGGCGCGCGCGCGCGTTCCGCATGAACGAGGGCGGCTGGGCCGCGCAGGCGGAGAACCTGAGGAGGCATGTCGAGGGCGCGTGATCGGGCGGCGGCCGCCGAGCTCTTCTTCGCCCTCGGGGACCGCACGCGGCTCTCCGTCGTCCAGAAGCTCGGCGCGGGCGGCGCGCGCTCGGCGACCGCCCTCTCGCACGGCGCGAAGGTCTCACGGCAGGCGATCGTCAAGCACCTGCAGGTCCTCGAGGGCGCGGGCCTGGTGACGCACGAGCGCCGGGGGCGCGAGGTGCTCTATGCGCTCGAGCCGCGACGCCTCGACGACGCGCGCGCGTTCCTCGACGCCGTGTCCGCGGGCTGGGATCGCGCGCTCGAGCGGCTGCGGCAGCTCGTGGAGGAGCCCGAACCCCCGCGCCCGCGCGGCGCACGAGAGGAGCGATGAGCGTGGCCGTCGACGTCGTCACGGAGACCACCATCGAGCGCCCGCGCGCAGAGGTCGCCGCGTACGCCAGCGATCCCGACAACGCGCCCGAGTGGTACGCCAACATCGCGTCCGTGGAGTGGCTGACACCGCGACCCGCCCAGCTCGGCACGCGGGTCGCGTTCATCGCCCACTTCCTCGGCCGCCGGCTCGCGTACACCTACGAGCTCGTCGAGCTCGTCCCCGGGGAGCGCCTGGTGATGCGCACCGCCGAGGGCCCGTTCCCGATGGAGACGCAGTACACGTGGGCGGCGGAGGGCGAGCGCCACACACGCATGACCCTCCGCAACCACGGCGAGCCCTCCGGCTTCGGAGCGCTCGCGGCCCCCCTCATGGCCGCCGCGATGCGACGCGCAAACCAAAAAGACCTCGCCCGCCTAAGAGCCCTCCTAGAGACCCGCCCCTAGCCGGTCTTCCCCTCCCTCTCTTCTCTTCTCTTCTCCGCTCTTCTCTCTCTCCTCTTCTCCTCTCCTCTCCGCTCCCCTCTCCCCGCGGGGACCGCGAGCGTGGGTGGGGCCTTCGGCTGCGGGCGGGAGGATCCGGATGTCCGAGGACGTCGTTCTCGCGCGCTCCCATCCACCCAGGCGCCTTGCGACCGCCCGCTCGCCCCCTTCACCGCGCGGAACGACGCCGAGTTCCGGAGGGGCCCGCCCGCAGCCGAAGGCCCCAGCCACGCCGTGCCCCCCGCGGCCTCCACCACCCACCCAAGCACCACCACCCTCCACCCAACCCCCACCCCTCGGTGTATCTTCGCCACGCGATGCCCGGGCGAGTCCTCATCGTCGACGACGACCAAGCGATGTGCGACTACCTCGAGGCCGAGCTCGTCTCCCGCGGCTTCGCGGTGACGACCCGCACGAGCGCCCGCGCCGCCCTCGCCCTCCTCGAGACCGAGGAGCTCGACGTCGTCGTCTCCGACCTGAACCTCGGCGGCCTCGACGGCCTCGGCCTCTGCGCCCAGGTGGTCGAGGCGCGCCCCGATCTGGCGGTCATCATCATCACCGCGTTCGGCTCCCTCGAGACCGCCGTCGCCACCATCCGCGCGGGCGCGTTCGACTTCGTCGCGAAGCCCTTCGACATCGAGGAGCTCGTCCTCGCCGTGGAGCGCGCGCTCCGCCAACGCGAGCTCGAGCTCGAGGTGCGCCGCCTGCGGGGCATCATCGCCGAGGGCAAGCGCTTCGACGACATGCTCGGGGCGAGCGAGCCGATGCGCCGCCTCTACGACCTCATCGAGCGCATCTCCGACTCGGACGCGACGGTGCTGATCGCCGGCGAGAGCGGCACCGGCAAGGAGCTCGTCGCCCGCGCGCTCCACCGCCGCGGGCGACGCGCGGAGGGCCCGTTCGTGGCCATCAACTGCGCGGCGATGCCCGAGTCCCTGCTCGAGAGCGAGCTGTTCGGGCACGCGAAGGGGGCCTTCACCGACGCGAAGTCGGCGACGAAGGGCCTCTTCCTCGAGGCCGACGGGGGCACGCTGTTCTTGGACGAGATCGGCGAGCTGCCGCTCACCATGCAGCCCAAGCTCCTGCGCGCCCTCGAGACCCGCAAGGTGCGGCCAGTCGGCGGCGGCGCCGAGGCCGCCTTCGACGTGAACCTCGTGACGGCGACGAACCGCGACCTCGAGGCGGCGGTCGCCGAGGGGCACTTTCGAGAAGATCTGTTCTATCGCGTCAACGTGGTGAAGCTCGAGGTGCCGCCGCTCCGCGCGCGGGCCGGCGACATCCTCCTGCTCGCGCAGCACTTCCTCGAGCGCTTCAGCGCGCGCGCGGGCAAGCGCGTGGTGGGCCTCTCGAGCGCCGTCGCCAAGAAGCTCCTCGCGTACCCGTGGCCCGGCAACGTGCGCGAGCTCCAGAACTGCCTCGAGCGCGCGGTCGCGGTCACGCGGGCCGAGGAGATCGCCGTCGACGATCTGCCCGAGCGCGTGCGCGACCACCGCAGCGCGAACGTGCTCGTGGTGGCCGACGATCCGACCGAGCTCGTGCCGCTCGAGGTGGTGGAGCGCCGCTACGTGCTGCGCGTGCTCGAGGCCGCGGGCGGCAACAAGTCGGTCGCGGCGCGCATCTTGGGGCTCGATCGCAAGACCCTCTACCGCCGCCTCGAGAGCTACGGCGTGGACCGCAAGGGCTAGCCCTTTCGCGGCTGTTTACTCTTTCCTTTCGGATAGTTACGCGTCGGTGCGGGGACGGGCGCGGGGGCAAGCGCGGGGCGCGAGGCCGCGCGCGCCGGCGTGAGGAAGCCGTCGGCGTCGAGGGTCACCGCCTCGTCCCGGAGGAGCCGCCCGACGGCCCGCTTGAACGCCTTCTTGCTCAGCCCGAAGTGGTCGCGGAGGTCGTCGGGGCTCGAGCGATCGTTCACGCGGAGCCCGCCCTCGCGCAGCCGCGCGAGCACGTGGGCGGCGTCGCGGCCCTGCTCCTCGTGAGCGAGCCCGCGGAGCGAGAGCTCGATCTTGCCGTCGGCGTGGACGTGGCTCACGCGGAACCGCGCCGCCTCGCCGCGCGAGAGGCCGTGCGGCTCGCTCGCGGGCACGAGGCCCACCTGCCGCTTCTCGACGATGACGAAGAGCCCGAGCCCGGGCTCGTTGCGCCAGGCCTCGCCCGCGACCCACTCTCCCACGTCGTAGGCGCGCCGATCGCGCAAGAGCTCGGCGACGCGCATCGTGCCCGCGAGGCGGCCGGTGTCGTCGAGCACGAGGCCCACGGCGTACCTCTGCCCCACGCGCAGCTCGGCGGTCTGCAGGGCGTGCGGCACGAGCAGCTCCTTCGGGAGGCCCCAGTCGACGAACGCGCCGATGCGGGTCACGTCGGTGACCTCGAGGAGCGCGACCTGCCCGAGCGCCAGGCGCGGGCGGGCGAGCGTGGCGAGCGGGCGGTCCTCCGAGTCGAGCGTGACGAACACGTCGAGCTCGTCGCCCACCGCTGTGCCCTCGGGCACCTCGGCGCCCGGCAGCAAGATGACCGGCGCCTTCTGCGGGTCGGGGGCGTCGCGGCGCAGCCCCAAGAACGCCCCGGGCGGGCCGAAGCGCACCACGGGGAGGGAGGCGACGCGGCCGAGGAGCTCGAGGTGCGGCATGGTGCGCTCTCCCATAGCCGCCCGCGCGGCGCTTCACCACCTCGGCCGGAGGGTCGCCAGCGAGCGGGAGCGTGCGCGGGTCAGCTCTCGTACTTGCAGGGCCCCTCGCCCTGCCACGCGCGGAGCTCGGCGCGGGGGGCGCCCGCGTTCGCGGGGTCGAGCTCGATGACGAGGTGCGTGCGCGCGGCGCGGTAGGCCTCGCGCCCGTGCTTGGGGTCGAGCTCCTCCTCCTCGGCCCACGAGCCGAGGTTGATGTAGGTCGCGGTGCCGTCGCGCACCGGCTGCTGCACGGGGATGTGGGTGTGGCCCATCACGACGAACGCGGCGGGGAGCAGGCGGGCGAGCGCGCCGGCGCGCGCGGCCATCTCGTCGGCGGGGTCGAGCTGCCGCTGCATCGACAGGTAGCGGTGGGCGAGCACCCACGCGGCGAGCACGCCGAGCGCGCCGTAGAGCACGCGCCCGTGAAACACGCCCACCACGGCCACCACCGCGAGCGCGATGCTCGCGAGGAGGCCGAGCGCCAGGCGGTCGAGGAGCACGCTGCCGAGGATGCCAGGGATCGACCGGGTGACCGGCTGCGCCTGCAGCGCGAGGAGCGCGCGGAGCCTGTCTTTCCCGAGGCGGCTCGCCTCGGCGAGCAGCGCGACGCGGCGCTCGTGCTCGCTCTTCAGGGTGGTCATGGCCTCGTGGAAGTGCGCGCGACGGAGGGCGAAGAGCTCGGCCACGGCGGCGGCGAAGCGCGACACGAGCCCGAAGACCCCGCGCACGCCGAGCCGCAGCCCGAACGCGAAGTAGTCGAACACCCCGAGGTGCTCGTGGCCGTGCTCCTTCATGCCGTGCGTCTGCCGCACCACGTAGCGCAGGAGCGTGCTCGAGAAGCCGTGCATCACGCGGCGCGGGTCGAGCGGCGAGAGCGGCGCCATCACGTGCTCGCTCGCGCAGTAGGGGTCGTACTGGTGGCCGTGCTCGATGTAGGCCACGTTCTCCCAGAAGTAGAACCAGGGCTCGAACTCGATGCGCGCGAGGAACGCCGCGGCGTCGAGCGCGTCGCCGTGGGCCGCCCGCGCCCGCGCGAGCAGCACGTCGCGGAAGTCGGCCTTGAGCTCGTCCCAGTGGAACTCGACGTCGTGGTTGCCGTGCACGAGGGTGAGCGCGTGACCGCGGGCGACGAGGCTCGCGAGCGCGTCGAAGACCTCGCCGTGGCGCTGCACGACGCGGCGGAGCTTCCCGCGGGCGTGATCGGCGGCGCTGCCGAGGCCGTGGCGGCGCTCCTCCTCCGTGAGGGCGGTCGAGAGGGCGTGCTCTCTGTCTTCCTTCACGGTCATGCCGATGAAGTCGATGAAGTCGCCGGCGATGACCACACGCCACCGGTCGCCCGCGGGCGGCGTCGCGGCGTAGTGGCGCAGCAGCTTGGTGAGGTCGGCGTCGATGCCCTCGGAGCGCCGCGGCGAGGTGCCGTGGTCGTTCAGATCGCTGCCGAGGTGCACGTCGGAGAAGACGAGCAGGCTCTCCCGAGGCGCGCCCGCCGGAGCGGTGCGTGTGGCCGCGGGCCGCACGGTGATCGGCTTGTCGGGCGAGGGGGGCACGCTCCTTCATCGTGAGGCGCCGCGGCGCCCCGCGCTGTCATGTCGCCGTCATGACGGGCCCGGCGCGCCGGTTGACGCCCCGGCGGGCGACTCCCATGATGCGCGGCATGCACCCCGCGGTCAGGCCGGCGCGAGGCGCCCCGTGAGCCCCGCGTCCCCGAAGGCCGCGGCGGACGCGCCGGGCGGGCCGAGCGCGCGGGCCGGCCTCGCGCGGTTCGCGGCGCTCTCGATCGCCACGTCGCTCGTGGTGGTCACGCTGAAGGTCGTGGCGTGGCGCCTCACCGGGGCCGTGGGGCTCCTCGCCGACGCGCTCGAGTCGATCGTGAACGTGGTGGCCGCGCTCGCCACGTTCTACGCGCTGCGCGTGGCGGGGCGGCCGGCCGACGACGACCACGAGTTCGGCCACGGCAAGGCCGAGTACTTCGCCAGCGGCTTCGAGGGCGCGCTCATCGGCGTCGCCGCGCTGGCCATCGTCGCCTCCGCCATCCCGCGGCTCGTCCACCCCACGCCGCCCGAGGCGCACCCCGTGGGCCTCGCGGTCTCGGTCGCGGCGAGCGCGCTCAACTTCGCCGTGGCGCGCGTGCTGCTCGCGGCCGGCAAGCGCCACCGCTCGCCCTCGCTGGAGGCCGACGGCACGCACCTCATGACCGACGTGTGGACCTCGGTCGGGGTGCTCGCTGGCCTCGCCGTCGTGTTCGCCTCGGGCGTCGCTCGCCTCGACCCTATCATCGCGATCTTGCTCGCGATTCACATCCTCGGGGAGGGCGCCAAGATCGTGCGCCGGGCGGGCATGGGGCTGCTCGACGGGGCGATGTCGCGCGAGGGGCGCGACGCGCTCGTGAAGATCCTGGACGGCTTCGCGGCCGAGGGCGTGCAGTGGCACGCGCTGAAGACCCGCGACGCGGGCGTCCACACGTTCGTCTCGGTGCACGTGCTCGTGCCCGGGGCGTGGCCGCTGGCGCGCGCCCACGACGTGGCCCAGCGCATCGAGGACGCGATGCGCGCGGCGCACGGCCGCCTGCACGTCATCACCCACCTCGAGCCTCTGGAGGATCCGCGCGCCCACGACGACGCGTGGCCGTGAGCCTACCGCTCGTCGCGGCGCACGCGCAGCACGACCACGCGGCCGGTGCGCGTCGGCGTGGTGTGCTCGTGCGTGCACCCGGCGAGCTTCATGGCGCGCTTGGCTTCGCGGAGCTCGAGCTCGGCGCGCTGTCCCTTGATGAGCACGAGGCGGCCGCCGTCGCGCGCGAACGGCGCGGTCCACCCGAGGAGCGTGGAGAGCTTCGCGACCGCGCGGGCGGTCACGGCGTCGAACGCCCCGGCGAGCTCGGTCTCGCGCGCGTCCTCCGCGCGCTCGGCCACGACCGACACGTTGGAGAGCCCGAGCGCCTCGGCCACGTCGGCGAGGAACGCGGCCTTCTTCTGGGTGGCCTCGAGCAGGGTGACCTCCAGATCGGGGCGCGCAATCGCGAGGGGGATGCCCGGCACGCCGCCGCCCGAGCCCACGTCGAGCACCGACGCGCCGGCGGGCAGCGAGGCGAGCTCCGGCACCACCGAGAGGCCGTCGAGCGCGTGTTTGGTCCACGCCGCCGCCGGCTCGGTGACGGCGGTGAGGTTCACGCGCTCGTTCATCGCGAGCAGCCGCGCGAGGTAGTCGCCCAGCAACGCGAGGCGCGCGGGGTCGAGCGCGACACCCAGCTCGCGCAGCGCGGGGTCCAGGTCGGGGGGCACCGGCAGCGGCGGCGGGGACGGAAGCTCCAGGGGCTCGCGCGGGCCGGACATGGGGCCTCTGTAGTACCTCGATTCTCTTGAATCGAGGTACGCGGGTTAGGGCGGAGCCCAACAACACGGGAATAGTGCTGCGTTCTTGGGCGAAGCCCAGCGCGCGGAGCACCCATCGTTTCGATGGAAACGCAGCACTAGCAGCTCACGCGCCCGGCGTGCGCGGCGGCTCGCCGACCACGTGGCGGACGACCTGGATGAGGTTGTGCAGCACCGCCGCCGTCGCGCCCCACACGAGCTCGCCCTCCACCTCCCAGCCCACGCGCGGGAACACGCCGCGGGCGCGCGCGGAGAAGACCCGGAGCGGCGCCGAGAACGCGCGCGCGACCTCCACGGGATCGGGGGCGGGCACGAAGGGCCCGCGGAGCCACGCGACGTAGGGGGTGATGACGTACCCGGTGAACGTGACCACGTCGTCGAGCGGGCCGAGCACGTCGGCCTGCTCGGCCGGGAGCCCCAGCTCCTCCCTGGCCTCGCGGAGGGCGGTGGCCAGCAGCGTGGGGTCGCCCGGATCGCGCTTGCCGCCGGGGAACGACACCTGCCCGCTGTGCCGGCGCATGGTCTCGGGGCGCTTCGTCAGCCACACGTGGGTGTCGCCCTCGCGCTCGAAGAGGCACGCGAGGGTGGCGCTCTCGGCGCCGGCGGAGCCGACCGGCACCTCGGAGCGCGCGCGGCCGGCGAGCTGGGCGCGCAGCGCCTCGCGGAGGGCGGCCTCGGGGAGCGGCGAGTCGAGCGTGTGCAGCATGGGGAGGGGGCCGGCGACCGCGCGGCGCTGGCGATCGCGCGCGGCGCGGCGCAGCAGGAAGCTAAGGACGGAGAGCTTCACCGAGGAGGGGGCTCCGAACGAAAAGGGCAGGCGCGCGCGCGGGGTGGGGACGAGGTGGGGGCTCAAAAGAACGGGTTCTTGTCGCGCTCGTCGGCGAGGGTGGTGGTGGGGCCGTGCCCCGTGACGACGCGCGTGTCGCCCTCGAGCGTGAAGAGCTTGTCGCGGATCGACCGGAGGATGGCGCCCGAGTCGCCGCCCCACAGATCGGTGCGGCCGATGCTGCGCTTGAACAAGG